>CAIXME010000072.1 GCA_903920425.1 uncultured Pirellula sp.
GTGGGCTGGGACAACCGGCATTGCCCAAGACAAATCGACGGACCTGACTCTAGCAAGCAAGATGTTTTCGGACGAGACACAAGCGTTCGTGGTGCTGCCTGATTCGGAGCGTTTTCTGGAACACTGGAATCGAACAGAGCTGGGGAAACTAGCATCCGACAACCAACTCAAGCAGTTCTGGGATACGCAACGCGACGAGATCCAAGGTCGTTTCAAGCAAGCGGGTTGGCAATTGAGCCTTGAAATCGAGGATCTCGCAGCGATCTCAGGCGGCCAGACGGCGCTCGGCTGGATTGGTCGCCCCAATGATGCTGCAAAGCCATTCTCGATCGGGATGGTAATTGATATTGCGGGACGGATTGCGCCGACAGAAAAATTCTTGGAAAAGGTTGCCAAGCAACTCAAATCGCAGAACGCAACCGCCAAGACCGTAGACGTATCGGGCGTAAAGGTGACCCAGTACACACTACCCAAGGCAGCTGGTGAAACGCGGGCGAAGGAGTCGTTCTACGTCGTTTCGAAAGACCAATTGCTCGCTAGCGATGATTTGGTGACGATCACGGAGTTGCTGAAAGCTCAAGATGGCTCGCGAACCGATTCGCTTGCCAATTCGGCGCTTTACCAATCCGTCCAAACTAAAATTCACAGCGAAGGGGAACCGCCTGAGCTTGAGTATTTCGTTCGTCCGATCGGATTCGCAAAATTGCTGCGTTCGATATCGAGCAAGCCATCCAATAACCAAGTCGATATTCTCAAACTTCTGGACAGCCAAGGATTTTCCGAACTCCAGTGCTTTGCAGGTAACATCCAGCTCGCAGCAGAACAATTCGACTTCTTTCACAATGGATACGTGCTTGCCAAGAAGCCGTTACCAGAATCGGTTCAGATCCTAGATTTCCCAAATCTGAAAGTGCTTCAAGCGCCCGACTGGATCAACAAGGAAACCGCTTCGGTTATGTCGTTCTCTTGGAACATCCAAGAAGCTTTTCCAAAGTTCAAGGGGATCGTAGATGCATACGTCGGTAAGGGAACTTTTGAAGACGTGATCAAAGCGATGAAGGAAGACATCAACGGTCCGCAAATCGACATCATCAAGGAGGTCCTCCCCTACATTACGACGGAGTTCCATGTTGTTACTCAAGTGATCAAGCCGATCGCCCCTGACAGCAAACGGTCCATGGTGATTCTCAAACTCAACGACCCTGATAAGAAGCTGCCCAAGGTTCTTGAACGCTTTGGGAAAAGCGAACCCGATGCAAAGGAGTTTGATTTCGAAGGGTATCGCATTTGGAGAAAGAAAGTAGAAGAAGTCGAGATTCAACTCGACTTTGACAAGGATGCGGAGAAGTCGGAAGACGGTGAGGACGCGGAAGAGGAAGCCCTGCTCGATGAATGGGCCATCACGATTATGGACGACTACTTTATCTTTGCTTCCAATGCCGACACGATTACCGAAACCATTCGCAATGCAAAGAACATGGCAAATACAGGAGCATTCGCCAAAGAAGGCGACGTTGCTCGAGTCAACGAGATTCTAGAAACCGTATCGGGTAATGCCAGCCAAAGCTTTAGCCAGCTAACACGTGCTGACTTGGCATTTGAGATGCAGTACGAACTCTTCCGCGAAAACAATTTGCCCAAATCGCAAAGCATGTTGGCTTCCATATTGGACAAGATCCTGAAGCCAAAAGATGCACGGAATGGTCAGCCACAAAAAGTTCATGGTGACGCGCTCCCGCCGTTTGCCAATGTCAAAGCGTTTTTTACTCCTAGCGGCGGCATCGTTCGCAGCGAAGATGACGGTTGGTCCATTCAGAGCTTTATCCTAAGCAAATAGTTTAAGGCTATGGCTTCAGAACCCACATCCCCTGGCGATGCTTCCCATGGAAGCCGCACATACGAAACGCGACTTCAGGAGCTTGAATTCGTCGTATCGCATTTGCAAAAGACCGTCGATGATTTAAATGATGTAGTTTTGCAGCAACAGCGGAAAATCGATACGCTCTCACGTCATGTCGAGCAAGCCAAATCCGCTTTTCAGTCGGCATTAAATGCCGACACGACACCTCGCAGTTTGGCCGACGACAAGCCACCGCACTACTGAGTTTGCTTGATTTGTTTTAGCCAGTACTACTCAATCAAAAGCCACTGAGCCTTCTATGAATGAACTTCGAAACGTAATCATCCAACGCCACTTTACGGAACAAACACCAGGCAGCGTTTTGTATCGATGTGGCAACACTGTGGTTTTGTGTACTGCGAGCCTCGAAAACAAAGTGCCGGACTGGATGGCTGGAAAAGGCAAAGGTTGGATCACGGCCGAATACAATATGCTGCCTGGCAGTACGTCTCCGCGAAAGTCGCGGGAACGATCGGGAAAGGTTGACGGACGGACGACCGAAATTCAACGGTTGATTGGCCGATCATTTCGAGCCGTTGCTGATTTGCAGAAATTAGGCGAACGATCGCTTACTATCGATTGCGATGTCTTGCAGGCCGATGGTGGAACTCGAACAGCAGCCATCACCGGAGGTTTTATTGCGTTGGTGGACGCCGTGAATTCTGCATTCCTCGGGGTCCCATCGGAGTTGTATCCATTGCGCAGCAGCGTGGCCGCGGTCAGTGTTGGAATCGTAGACGGGAGTCCATCGCTCGATTTAGATTACGCGCGGGATGTTCGCGCAGACGTAGACATGAATGTAGTGATGACGGGCGGAGGCAAATTTATCGAGATCCAAGGAACGGGTGAGGAATCAACATTCGACGACGACGAATTGGCGGCTCTGTTGAAGCTGGCGAAATCGGGGATCTCGCAATTGACACAATTGCAAAAGCAATCGCTCGGCGCGGAATGGCCGTGGCTGTAGGCCACGACGGAATAGCCACTGCGAGCCACTGTCAAAGCAGCTACTGGAAATCGTAAAATGATACAGAGAACCGAGCCCCACCCTTACGCCGCATTTTGCAAGTGGACAGCAAGAGCTCAAGGCTTCAAGTAATAAGATTGACAACTTAGTCTGTGAGGGGATTTCGATGGAAATCTCGCAAAGGCGCTGGCAAAAAATGCGACTTTCCTCCAGGTCAGAATGAAGCAACGGCCTCGGCTCCATTGTTGTTGCAGTGAGCTTTTCTAGGATCGCATTTCGCCAACAAGCTTTGGTAAAATTCTGGCATCATGCAAGAGCCAA
>CAIXME010000073.1 GCA_903920425.1 uncultured Pirellula sp.
GATTCCTTTAATGTCCGTAAATCTTCTGATGGCTTGAAGCTCTCGGGCCCAAGTCGTTTCTACGAGTCTTTCCCATACTTGCTCAAAGCTCAAACGGGCTCCAATGGAATAGCCAGACCTATCAGTTTCTTGAAGATTGGCGGTTTGGATTTTGAAGCGCCAGCTTCAACCAAGGTTGGTCTCGAATTGGAAGGAGCTGGTGATCCAGATGGCTTCAGCTTGATTTCGAAAGAGACGTCGATGCTTGTTTCGGCTGCTTTTGAAGGAGGTCGACTTACCCTGCGACTGAAAGGGGATGGCCGCAATCCCGCTGACGTTTCGAATGCAAACCCTATTTTTTCTGTTTCGCTTCGTACTGGGGCCATAAAAGTAAGCTCGGACTTTGAACTCGTCTCGTTTGAGATAGGTGGGATCGTGATTCCCGCTTCGGACGGCTTCAAGATGGCCTATGATCGTACCACTGATAAGTTCACGTTCACGATCAATAATCTCAACGTTGGGTCGAGTTTTCCGACAGGGGAATTGTATAATCATGACCCAAAGCTTTTCGGTGAGAACTTCGTTCAGCAGTTTGATGTGCCTCAGGTATTTTCAACAGGTTCGACGTACGAGTCAGCAACATTTTCTCCGATTTTTCAACAATCATCGTTTAGCTCGATAGCCGAATTCGAAAACGCTAGGAACAAAGTAACGGGTAGCCTTCCAAGCGATAGAGTGTTCCAAATCGCACCAGGACTACCAGCGGATTTTCTATCCTTCGGTACTCGTTATCGGGCAACTTTTACTGCTCCAACTTCTGGCTCTTATACTTTCATTCCTTCGGAACAGGATGGCAATAATCAGATTCCCTTGCGAGGCCCTTTACAGCAGTTGAAGATCAACAACACGGTTGTTGCAAGGGCTGATTCCTACAATGTTGGTGCTACTACGTCGAGTATCGATTTGACTGCTGGTGTGTCCTATACGCTGGAGTTTACTGTTGCCTACCAATTCAATTCATATCGTCGTGACACCCTTACGATTGTCGCATCGGGGCCAAACTGGAGAAACCTCAATCTGATCAATTCAACGGATGCGTCTCTTCTATCAGCTTCTGCGACTGGAATCTACAATGGATTTGTCATTGATCGGCTTCCGAATACGAACTATGCAGACCGAGTTCGAGCGGCAATTTACGGAATGGTTGATTCTCAGACCGCACTGCCCGAGGAGCAACGCACGAAAATAAAGTCGCAAACGCAAGTCTCGCTTCAATCAGGCAAACTCACTGTAACGGGCGTACCTTATGCGATTGCTCTTTGGTCCGGCGGTTTAGCATCATATGGCAGTTGGAGTGGATCGCGACTAACTCCCTGGAAATCGAATTACGGCACGCTTGCCAGCCCTGTGAAGTTGACACTTCGTTCTGGCACATTGACCCTATCCAAGGGTGTATTAGCGCCAATCTCGAACATACCAGTCGATTCGTTCTCCATCGGCCGAACGTCGGTCAATGATTTGATTACCGAGTTTCAAACTACCTTTGAACCGATTCAGCCTTCTGGTGGTAGTACGTTCAAGCTTTCGTATTTCCCTCGCAATACCTATATCCAAGATGGCGTAGTGAACGTACCTGGAAATAGCTTTGGAATTTTTGGCAGTGAAACTCAATTGCCGCTGGATGTCGCCGGCGTGAAGCTGAATGGCGCTGCCAACCTGGGTACGGAATCCAATCCTGGACTAGTGATAACCAATGCGCAATTCAATCGATTGCGCTACTCCATTCCGGATGTGACAGTCGATGGACTTGTGTTCAAGGCGACGAGCGTTGGCAGTGCCATGCCTCTTAGCGTGAATTACTACGCGCCCCAAGGAATTGAGAAAAAGAGCTACGTCGTGCAAGGTGGTTCCGTGCTGAAACCAGGCGGCACGATCAAGAGCGACATGAAGGCAAACCTTGGTGGATCGGGCAGCGATGGTCTGCGCATTTTTCCGGCCACCAGTAGCACACCCGCTTCGTATACCTTCAGCTTTGGAGTCGAAGGTACCTTTTTGGCAGGGACGCAAGCCATCCAATCGATGGAGGGCGTGGACGGTCTGAACTTGCTCTACGACCAGAAAGCCAAAGCTTATTACTTCCGCGGAAAAGCTAATCTCGACTTCAATCCCACTCGGCCTCATTCTCCAACAGACCTAGTCTTTACCGGTACCAAATTGGCCGTCTCTGCGACCGCACCAAATGGGGTAACGAACTTCCCAGCGAATCGACTGGATAGCAACACGCTGAATTTCTTCTTTACCGCCGATAGCAGTATCAACGGCTTCCGATTTTCGCCGCGGCCGACGTCGAATCCATTGCGGGTGACCATCACTAGCAACAACGGTGTCGCGACGGATACGATTGGCGGTGCATTCACGATGAACTTGGATGGCGCGAATTTGTTTGGCGTGATGGAATCGACTTCCTTTACCAATGCGTTGTATCCGGCTACTGGCTACCTCCTTGATTTCACCCCAGTACCGGGCCTTGCGAGCGGATTCTCGCTGGCCGGAGTGACCATGGATGATGCCAAGAAGGCAACGCTCACCAAAACGCTATCGATCAAGTTCCCGGTGGCTCGTTTCGATGGCAATGTCATCGCGCAAGGAGCTGTCGGTTCCGAAGTGGCCACCGTGGAAGCAGTGGAAGGAAAAATCACCAAAGCGGAAATCACTTCGCCTGGTGCACGGGTGATCGGCGATTTCAGTTTCCAAAACTTCAAAGCGACCTATAGCAACAAGTCCAACAGGAAATCATGGTCGTTCGTTGGGCCAGCTACCTATTTGGGTAAGCAAGTCAACGTAGGAGTACCAGCACCTGGTAATCCACAACTCAAGATTGGTGCTGATCCGAAACTCGGCTACCAACTGCAAGTTATCACTAAGCCTGTGGAGTTGATTACTCCCGACTTCAAGCTTCCGTCGTCTATCGAAATTGCGGGGCTGGATTTCGATACCGCACTGCTGACACAAGACGCACCGGTCATTGATCAAGGTACCGCAGGGAAAGTCTACTCGTTAACGTCGCAGAACTACGGCGTGAAACTTGGTAACACAACGCTCTCGCTCACCGTAGGTGCCAAGGTACGGGTTTCCTCTTCTGGCGTTTCGGTGGAGAGCTTCTCCGCAACGGGCGTTCAAAACAGTTCGTTCACGATCGGTAACGCATCGCTTCAAATCAAAACGTTGACAGTCGAATACATCCTGGCGACCGAGACACTGCAGATCAGCGGTGATGCTAAGTTTACGTTCAAAGCGAAAGCGGTGAACGTGGAAATGAATGTGACGCTTGGAACTAAAGAGAAGCCAGGGCTGGTGATCCAAGACGGAGCCGTGGAGTCATTCCAAGTATCCGTGACGGGTACCTTCGAACTATTCAAGCTCTCGATCGCAGCTGAAAAACTGACCGTCGAATACAAAAAGGAAAACCAAGAGTACGCTATCTACGGTGGTATCAAGCTTTCGACTGCACCCCAAGCAGGAGTTCAAGTCATCAAAGACTTGGCCGTTACGCTGGGAAGTAAAGACAAGCCGGGAATCAAGATCGTCAACGGGAATCTCGATTCGTTAGACATCACGATCAACGGCGAAATCAATCTATTCAAGATTACCGCCACACCGAAAGATCTTCGTATCAGCTATACCGCTGCGAAGAATCTGCTTCAGATCACCGGTGAACTGACCATAACGCTCGCGCCAAAATTAGAACTGACGGCGGCACTCCCTGGAGAAGGGCTCCTGATCGATACCTCCACTGGCAAAGTGCAGGTTCGTGGGCTAAGCCTGGCAGCAAAGGGGGAAATCAAGTTCGGTGCGATGACCATCAAGGGACTGAAGGTCGAGTACTCGGAGGACGATGCAGGCGAAGTTACGATTGCGGCGGCTGCAGAGATTCAGTTGCCAAGCGGACTGGCCGTCGGTGGCTCTTTCAAAATCATCAATGGCAAACTGGACTCGATAGGAATCAGCTTTGAAAAGAATCCAGGTATCCAAGTTGCCAATGGGCTGGTGAATATCTACCGAATCGAAGCGAGTGTTGAAGGGCTCACCAACTTAGATAATTTTAAAATCTCCGGAACGGTTAAGGCCTCTGTGGGTCCGCTCGTCAAATTTGGTGGCGAGTCATATGCGTTGGCAGATGTGACGGGCACGATCAACATCACTCCAGACTACTTGGAACTCTTGGGCGACGTGCAGCTTGTCGGTGGCAAGTTCGGTAACGGCCAATTTGCAGGTAGGCTGTTGTGGAATCCAAAGCCTGGGGATAAAAACCAGAGTCCACGTGTAACGTTCGACGCGGAAGTGAAGCTATACCCGGGTGACATCGTTCGAGGGAAGATCAGCGCCTACGCGGATATTAGCGGCAACATCGACTTCAGTGCAAAGATGGGGATCTTTATACCTGACGCAGTCCCACTGGCTGGTGGAATTTCCCTTGGACAATTGAACGTCGAGCTGCGTGTTCGACCTGCAGAAGAGCCCTCTGCAAGCTACGCGAAGTTTGGCTTCAGCGACATTTCCGTCACTGCATTCCGAGTACCGACTTTCTACGGTTCGGTTCGTATCGGCTTTGACAAAATCGTCGATTACAACTTTGGTGCGCGTTTTTACATTCCGCTTCCTTGGCCTCTCCCCGATCTCAATTGGAGTATCAGCAAGAGCGGCGAATTCAAACTCCGTGATGCAACCGATAATCCATTCGTCGAGATATTGGCAGCGTCGAGTATGTCAGGCACACCGAACGGTGAAATTGTATTCTCGTCGATGACTCCGCTACCGGATGATACGTTTATCGATATCTACGCTGACAACGACAATCTGGGTAACGATGGGTTCTTGATTGCGAGCAGCATACCGTATCGTGCCGGTAGTCAAACCTTTGTTTGGGAAGACATGGCTTCCTTTGCAAGCCCTGGCGATCCCGTTTATGTCTACGCGGTGATTAACGACGGCAAACACGCCAAGGGATACTCGGACTATTCGCCGCGATTCAACGTAGCGCCAGGGTTCGTTCCGACGATAACCTCGCCTACGACCCTGAATTTTCAAGCGGGAGATGTTGCGGAGTTTTCTGCAGCACTTGGCAACGCGATCGTCATCAGCGATCCGCGAAATGCTCATATCACCGACAGTGAAGTCGAAGTCATCCTCAACGTGGGTGGTGGAACCGTCGATTTGAATCATGCACCAACGGACGTACGCTACTCCGGAGCAGGGACTAGCCGCATGACGCTCCGAGGCTCCGCCTCTGCGATCACGGCCGCGATCGACGGCCTGCACTACGCTCAACGCTTTGCGACGGCAGCGGCAGATACTTTGGA
>CAIXME010000074.1 GCA_903920425.1 uncultured Pirellula sp.
AAATCGATTCGACGATGAGCCAGCGGCCAGAAACAAGTCGCTGTTCCTCCCGAACTCCAATCGCGATCTTGACTCGCTCGCCAACAAACGTCGTTCGCCTTTTTTCCAGAGTTGGTATCGGGTGCGGGAATAGCTCGGGACGCGTACTGAATAGTAGATCAACATCTATTGGCTTTTCCATAAGCTCATCATCCATTGATTGCTCCCTCCCTGCACCTACGAACGCCAGCAGTCACCGATGAACTTAGAGCCCACTTCTCATTGCAATAAATGGGTGGGCCCAAAGATCGAGCAGTTGACTTATCACCGATAAAACGGCTGATCGATGGCTGCACCTGCAACCCATTATCACCCATTATTTGCCCTAGTTCAATCGACTTCCTTGGATGCTGTTGCAGAACCTGAGGATGCAATCGGAGTGTTTCCGCAAATGAACAGGACGATAAAAACAACGAATCCGGCGAGGAACGGAATGAAGGACGATGGAGCAGGTTGCATATCATTGGATTTAACGTGTTGAATCGGTACGAACGCGAAAGCGGAAACGATGAAGGTCACAGAGTGGAGGAACATCGATTGAACAAACGTAACGACTTGACGACGTGTTGAGGAAGTGATAGCGCTCGCGAGAAACAACACGGAACAGCCGACGCATGGCGGCAAGTATCGCTCAAGGACGGTTTGCCAATTAGGGCGACTTCCAAATTCAGATAACATGTACTCCACGGGCAGCAACAAGACCACCGGAACAATGAAGCCAATGCCAGTCAAAACAATGATCTTAAAGAAGATGCGAAACTTATGCATCGCATGCCATCTCGGCATTGGACACGACGGAATGCGGAACACCTAGTTTCATTGATTGCGGGCGAATGATACAACGCAAGCCAACACAGCCGAATAAGCAACTCGATGTCTTTTTGTTTGCCCTCGCTTTATCCAGAATAGCTTTATTCATACTTGCTTGCATGAGTATCTCCCCCCAGTTGATTCTGATGGTTAGGCGTCAATTCGTTCTCTGCCTTCAGTACGGGGACTGAAGAACCAAATCGCAACACAAATGTAGATCAATATCGCGGCGATAATCATCATCCACCCAATTCGATAATCGGGCGTACCCACGATCGGGATGAATCCAAACAGGTCCATGGTGTAATACGAGTCATGAACGTTAGCACCACCAGTTGACGGATAGAGTCGAGGAAGCCCAGCTTCCTTAATCGCTGACACAGCGTTGATGATGCCGATCCCAACCATCATGACCGCCATTCCAACTAGTATAGACAAACATGCTAGAAAGATGCGCAATCGAGCTCTCCAAGGTATGAACAGCCCCGGTAATCGCCATTGCCGGAGATCGCTTTTAAAAAGGTCCAGAAAGCCCCCGTAACGCTACCTGTGCACCACAATGTTTCCTGTTGTCCGATTCCATCAAGTGACTCTGCGAACTGCCGTCACGTCATAGCATGTGGTTCCGGATTGCTTTCCAGACATCTCATATTACCCGAAAGCCCCCTGGCCTGCCAGCAAACCTTCGCCCCGCCTTAGGGACTCCTCTCCCACGCTGGGGATAGCCAGCGGTTAGCCGGCTCGATTGCTCGTAGCGACAACAAAATGAACCACAGATTTCACGGATGACACGGATAAGCTTGAACATTCGCAGCGTCCATCCGTGTGTTCCGTGCCATCGGTGGTTAAATCGAGAGTCGATAACGCGAAACGCTTTGAAAGAGAACGATGGAAGCCACGGTAGACTTCGCGGTTGTCCGCATAGATCTGCAAAGACGTTCCGTAGCATTATCCCAATCGACAATCTCCAAGAACCGGACGTGCACAAATAATGAATCCGGCTCCACACGATCGCCATTTTATCCTCGCTACTTTTCTACCCAACAAGTGCGATACCGCGCTTCAACAGGCACTGCATTCGGACAGACAACCTCATAGCCAAGCTGCAACACTTGATACCAAGCCTCTGGCTAAGATCTACCTGGGTGGGAGTCACTCCCACTTGTCTTTAACACTTTTCCAACACGCACGTCCAACGGTTGTTCGTCGCTCGTCACTCCCTCGGTTGTGATTGCGTGCTGTACTTTGCGTCATCCGGCTTCCAGAATGCGAATCGTCCAGTTGCAACTTCAAGTCGAGGTGACAGACCGGACTTTTTGAATAGTCGCTGCACTTCTTTCACGTCGTCGCAATCCTTAAACTGCAAAACGTGTTGACATGCAATGACATCACCATAGTGCTCGGAGTTGTTATCCAGTGCCAACTGGACGAGCTCTTCGCCACCCGAACCGACCGAGTGCACGTGGATGTCGTGATCCAAAGCAAATGTCTTTATTCGCCATGCGCTTTCGGTACCGATCCACCACTGTAGCGTGTCAGGGATGTCGTTGACACCTTCGAGAGGCTCCTCAACCTCTGCTGAATAGCTGCTCTTCACATTGAGGACTGCCAAGATGAGTGTGCCTTGCATTGAACATTACCTATACTGACGAACCTGGGTGGTAACCGTTGTCGCCAGAGACCACGTTTTCAAAAAATCAGGAAGGCACCGGCGGCGACTTCGGTGCACCACATTGCTCGCACAACTAAGTTGCTGGAAACGAAAACGACTCTGTGAATCCCACAATGGATGCAACTATTGCAATGCGGTCGCTCTCCGTTGCGAAATGCGTATGTTGGCGACAAAAGTAGTCTACCCACTCGAGATCACCACCGCCAGACTTACCATACAAACGTAAAGTTTCTGCAAGTGTTGAGCAGTTTCTTTTGGAAATCCTCGTTCGTAGAACTTTAGCATCGTGTTGAGTAAGCGAGGTGACAATTTGCATCGCGGGCAAATCGTCGTACTGATTCGGTGGTGGTAAATTGACCCGACACTCGGCTCTGAGGTAGTCAACCAAAATTTCCGCTATGTTGCTACAACTCCCAGGCAATTCATCCACCCACGAAGACGCCGATCGAATCGCTTCTTCGATCGACTCCCCATCTCGAATCAGAATGGAATGCAGCCCTGGTTTCATTCAAGTAAATGAGGTTAGCGAACGACGTTGGTAACCAATACCGCCGGAGACCACGTTTCAAAGAGTCAGTAAAGCACCGGCGGCGTTGTCGGTGCACCACATTGCTTCCTCTTGTCTGATCCCAACAAGTGGCTCTTCGAGCAGCCGCCA
>CAIXME010000075.1 GCA_903920425.1 uncultured Pirellula sp.
GAGTGGCTTGCCTCAAAACTCACCCAGCATGCGTCTCGCCAAGTTGTATATCGCCGTGGGGAACTGGGAGTCACGCTCCAGGCAACCATCGGCAGATCGATGTACGACCAGGACGATGGCGAAGGCATCGTCACGCGTAGCCAAGTTCGCGATTTCCTGATCGATACCTATGCACTGCTTTCGTCGATCATCGGAACGCTGCCACGTCGCGGTGACACGATCGTGGAGATTGATGGCGAACACACCTTTATTTTTGAAGTAATGGCCCTTGGTGGCGATCCACCATGGCGCTATAGCGACCCATTCCGTTTGAAACTTCGAATTCACACCAAACAGATCGAATCCCATCCGTCATGACGACCGTTTTACAAGTTGCCGATAGTGTCACCGCCCAGCTCAACGCCGCTGAGTTCGATTTTGAATTCGTTGCTGAGCGAATGTACGTTCCCAACTTCGATCTTGAGGACATGAAGGAGCTTCGCGTGAGCGTTGTGCCTCGCGACGTTGAGTTACTCCCGCACGACCGCGCCCACAACAAGTACCACTGCCGCGTTGATGTTGCGGTGCAAAGGAAGTTCTCCAAGGGAACCAACGAAGAGATCGATCCACTGGTGGATCTGGTGGAAAAGATCGCTGACGAGTTCCGCTTGAAGCGACTTGATTCGTTCCAGGCGGCTCGATGCGTGAAGGCCGAACATGCGGTTCTGTATTCCGCCGAGCATTGGGAGCAATTGCGTCAATTTACAAGCCTGTTGACCTTAACATTCGAACTCGCTCGATGATCGATGTAACCGTTCGCACACAATTCGATAAGACAAAGCTGAAGAAGAAGGTAGAGACTGCCACCTTCAAATCGCTTCGTCATGCCGGCGGAGCGATCGGTAAGACTGCTCGGTTCAGTATTCGACGTCGCAAGAAGCCTTCGAAACCAGGAAGCCCACCGCACACGCAAACAGGAATGCTCAAACGAGTAATCCGCTACGAGGTTGCCAGCAACAAAACCGAAGTCGCCATTGGTCCTGTGAACGAGATCGCTGGTCGGATTTGGAACTTACACGAATTCGGCGGAACAGCAACCAAACGTCGCAAACTCAAACCACATCGATTCAAAGTTGGCGAGCACGGTCCAATCCGCGTGAAGCATCAGGGGATTAAGACCAGCTTTGCCCGAATCCGACTGCAAACATCAGCCCAAGCGAATCGAGCAACACGATTGGTTGAAGAAGAGAACGAGCGACGAGGTCACAACAAACCTCGCCACTATCCGAAGCGACCATTTATGAAGCCGGCATTGGATACCAATCGCAGTCGGTTGCCATCGTTCTGGGCTAACTCAGTCAAGTAATCCGTTCGACAAAAGGAATCATCCACAATGCCAGAAGTCAAACTAGGTCTCGAGGCCGTCCTCACCATCGACGGTGCCGAGATCACCAACGTCAAGGACCTGACGGTCAGCTTGGAGAAGGCTGAGGCCGACGCGAGTACTCGGGCCAACAATGGCTGGCGAGCCACGGTGGGAACGCTCAAAGATGCGTCCATCGAGTTCACAGTGCTTAACAAGGAAGGCGACACAGCCTTTGGATTACTGCAAGGTTTGTGGAGCAGTGGTGACCCATGTGATGTTGGCATTAGCGACGCTGGTGGCACACTGAATCTGACCTGTGAAGTGATGACCTTCAACGTCAATCAGAACCTTGAAGAAGTGATCTCTGCCGATGTGACGCTCAAGCCGACTCAGTCGAGTACCGGTAACGGCATGAACGTAGGACCTGGTTTGGCTGGTCCTTGATCATATTCGCACCCGACGGATTCTTAGCAATCAGGGAGGCATCATGCAGAAATTTGTAGA
>CAIXME010000076.1 GCA_903920425.1 uncultured Pirellula sp.
TCAGCACATTTCAATCTCAAGGAACGTCGTAACGCCGCGTCTGTGCATTTGGCGTATCCCGTACCTGAGGGAAAAGAGGTTGCCGCATTTTATTGCGAAGTGACTGGTGTTGATGATCCCACGGCCACCTTCTATATGGCATGCGGTTGGCATCGAGGTTACTTTGGAATGCAAGTCAACAGCGAGCGAGAACGACGAATCATTTTTAGTGTTTGGGATAGTGGTAATGAAGCCGTTGATCGCAAGAACGTCAACGACGAAAATAGAGTAACCTTGATGGGCAAAGGCGATGGCGTCTACACCGGCGACTTTGGAAACGAGGGAACGGGCGGACATAGCCACTTGAAGTACATGTGGAAGACAGGTGAAACGCAACGCTTTGTGGTCACGGCACTACCCACTGACAAAACGTTCACTACGTACTCAGGATACTGGTGGCACCCAGAGAACAAGTCTTGGATGCTCATCTCCTCATGGAAAGCGCCCAAGGAAGGTGGATGGCTGAAAGGCCTACATAGCTTCAGCGAGAACTTTGATGGCAGCAATGGCCACTTGCGCCGCAAAGCAAAATATGCGAATCAATGGATCCGAACTTCGACGGGCGAATGGATCGAGCTGGGGGCTGCCAAGTTCAGTCACGACCCAACCGGTAAAGCCGACCGATTGGATCGGTTTATGGGAGTTGAGAACGGTAGCTTTTTCTTGAGCCATGGCGGCTACGTGGATGGATTCTCGCGTTTTGGAGAACGATTCGAGCGACCGCTGGTTGGTACCGTGCCTGATTTGACTGGCGTTGATTAAATCGGAGTTTTTTTGAGGTGTCGACCTAAATCAGCTGATTGCTGAACGAGGCGTTTCGGCCCTACTTCGAGTCGCCCACATTGACGTACCCAGACCATAGCAGTGGATGATTTCCAGACACGGCATTGTCCGGATTTTCCACTTTGGATTCTCGAAACAAGATCTCATCGGCGAGGGGATATTGGCTCTCCCATGCCGTAAGCACGCTGCGCTGCCAAGCCTCCGATAAACGCATGTCCTGCTGGTTGTCCATAAACGATTGCAGCAATGATACGGTGCTTTCTCCTCCGACTGGCCATCGCGTCAAGGTGATCTGACGAGTCCCTTGCGCTATCGCTGGCAATAGAATTCTCAGCCATTCGTCCTCTTGGCCGGTCATCGCTGGCGGCATCATACTTACACCCGTCAGCACCAACGATCTAGGCGAGCCAAAGGGCAATTGATTCCAAGATTGCATCGCAAGTTGGTCGCTGGTATTCGTGAACGCAAAGGGAGTGAGGCTCTCACGATTGGATCGGAAATAGCAATGGACTTGGCTTGCAGCAACTTTTAGGAATCGTCCAGGGACCGGGACATAAGACTTGTTGGACAAGTCGATGATGGATCTGTTTCCGATTTTGCCATCAACACTGTTTCGGTACTGGGCGAGCAAGCTTTGGATGGACGAAAGTCGGGCTTCCGATGGGGAAAGAAAATCTCGTGTATGAACGTCGATGCGACCTGTGGTTGCCGGATCGTTCTTTTGGGCCAGAAGGTACGGTACCAAACCCAGCGTGGGAACGTAGGTAATGTTGTGCTCGGCGATAGACGGAAGACTGTTGCCTTGGTCCGTTAGTGGCAGTGTTTCGAATGGCAGGCTCCATAGATATCGGTCCGGTATCAAAATCCATCGTCTGGCTTCTCTCATTTCCGACCATACGCGGCTTGGGAATAGCGTGTTTCGCAATTCAGCGCGGTGTGAAATTGGCCAACCTTTTTTTAGCTGCCCATCGGTTCCTTTGCTTTGCAGTAATGAAGCCAATTCTTCCAGATTTAGAAGCGATTGCTTCTGCAGATCCTGCTCGTCGATGGGCCAGGATTGCCATCGGTTCGAATGAAACAGGAATCCGTACGACTGCCCCTGGTGGTGACCAAAATAGATCAGCGCATCATCTTGCTCGATCGATTGAGCGAGCAACGCCTGAGAGTGACGAGGAGGGAATACTTCAGGAACAACCAAGGGAGACGCAGCTGTTGACCATGCAATCGCCGTTTGCACCTGGCAAAGCTGCAGAAATTCATCCCATCGCTTCTTGTCGCCCGCATTCCAATTGCGCAAATCCCATTTGGGGGCGGCGATCAATGGCGACAGCAACTCTTTCAGCTTTTTAGCGTTTTGGTCGAGAGCAGGAGCTTGCTTTCGCAAATTTGCGACGTCTGCTTGGTCAGTGCTTCCAGCAAAACGTCCCTCGCCATGTATGATCTGCAGAATATCTTGAACGCGAGATTCGAACGGATTCGCTTGGCGATATCGTTTGCGTGTAGCGTCATCAAAAACAGAGACTACATGGTCTGGCTTGTGCAGACGGAGGTCGACGTCGAGCAGAGTGTTGGTTGCATCCGCTTTGTCGTGGCTTAGCCACGCCAATTGTTCCAATGGACGGGTCTTTCCGCCAACTGCGGTAGGACCGTTGAGCATTTCCGTTAATACGTCATGTGCTACCGTATCGCCGATCGATTTGGTTCGGATCAGTTGCGTTGCGAGTTGAATCTGAAAGATCTTTGGGACACCGGATCCACCGGAGGGCGCTCGCAAGAACGCGATCCCTTCGGCCAAGGAGCCTATTCCCTCAGATAGATTTGCTTTTCCAAACTCGGTCATGCCTCGCGCATAACGCAGTGTGGCTTCTGCTCGTGGCATGACCACTTGGGAAGGCAGCAGCATCGATGTGGCAAGTACATTGTGTTCATGCGAGCCAACGGCGTCCCCTCTCAAAGCCAAAACACGGCTCCATTCGACTTGTCCGAGGATTGCAGCACGGCGGCTTTTGTTCGTAGCCCAAACTACCATTTGTGAGAGCATTTTTGCTGCAGTCGCTCCGTGTCCCGCTGCAACACTCGTTTCCGCTATGTATCCGATTGATTCGGCCAAGTGGTCCATTTGACCCGCGCGAGCCGAAACAAGAGACGCTTCAATACATCTAGATTCTGCTTCCGATATTTCGTTGGCTTCCATTGCAAGATCCGCCAGCGTCAACAAAGCGATGGCGGTTAAGGGATGGTCCATTCCACTTGAAACGCTCAAGTTGTTCTTCAACAATTGGGTTGCTTCGTTGCGATTACCAAGACCGATTTCTGCCAACGCGGAGCAAATGTTTATCGAGCATCGTATTACGTCGTGTTGCCCATCTACAGGGATACGAAAAGCGTCCGCTAACGGGGTTGAGAGTGGGCTATGTTTCGCGAGCGGACCCAACAATTGGTAGCGCCGTCGCAATGCGATCGCCTGGCATCGGAGGATTTCCAAGGCATCAATCGTTGCCATCCTTCCAGTGACACCTTGTCCTGCCGGCATCTCTAGCAAAACATCGGGGGCTCCGATCGCAATGGGCCATGCTTCAGGAAAGGAACCGGGGTGCGTCCCTCGCACGTTGGGCGACCATTGGACATCTCGACCATTTGTTTCAGCGCGGATTTGGCCTGGCGGTGACCTTAACAAAGTAACCCAGCGCTTTCCGAGAATGGACGTTTGCATGGCTGCATCGTACCTTTCCATTGCCATGCCGATATCACATTGTTCGAGCAAACACTCTCCAATCATCACCAGCGAGGGAACGCTATCAATTCCTCGCTGTTCGGCCACGATCCTCGATTTGGATAAAGCCACTTCAAAGGGTGATAATGCCGAGGTCGATTGTCCGTCCGAAAGAAACTCCAACCCAGAGTAGTATTCCGGGGAAACCAAGTTGGAATTGGATTCTTTGCTGTTTGCGTTATTTCCCTGAGCCAGGGTCACGTTGCATAACGCCCACCCACAAAAGCCCAATAGAACACCAAGAAAAGAGAGTTTTTTAGGGAGGAGCGTCATTTCCGCTGACTTTGCTGTTGGCGTTATGGCAAGGCGCATCGTATCGATATGAGATCGCTAGCAAATATCATTATGGATGAGAAGAGGCGCAGACGCCAACGGTTCGATCGGATGAACCCTCAAAGTTTCACTCAAGAGACTGACCGGATCGTCCGATACAAACGTCAGAGTCCCAGATTCGCATTGAATCTGGAGTTGCGTCAATCTGACGATTTGGTCAGTGCATGCCCAAGGATTATGGAAATTCCAAAATGTTGAATTGCAAGAAACCAACGCTCGGTGCCTGGATGGTCATTGCAGCTGGCGCTATCGGAGTCGCAGCGAATACCGGATGTCAAGTTCATGTGGCTGGCCAAACTCTGCCAAGTTCGAACTACCTCATGGATGACGTGCAGTACTTCCCAGCGGGCCCAGAGAACAAGCTCGCGAACGAAACAGCAGCCCTCAAGGCCGATCGCGAAGAAGCCAAAGCACGTCGCTAATCGCGACATTGGCATAACGAATACGATCACGAGATCAAGCTGGCGCGTCGATTGTCAGCATAGCCACGGGCATGGTGTAGTTTCCCGCAAGATCGACGCGGACATTGGAGCAGCGATCTAGATAGAATTGCCGTGGCTCTTCTCTGGCCAAGCAAAGGGCTAGGAATCGATTGTTCCCCTCGAATCGAATCGGGCTGACGACGCGGCGTGTTGTGACGCCGTTTTTTCCTTGGTAATCGATCACCACTACCAAATCGTCTGTTTGCTCCATCACGCGTGCGATCAATCGCGCATTCCTGGAATCGTCGGGTGCCAATTTGGATGTCGCGGCTGAGGGGCGAATTCTGGTGACGGTTGCCATTTGATGGGAGCTCCACGAGTTCTAACCGAGATGAGAGCGGCTCATTCCGCTCGATGTCATTACTATCGGTGAACCGCTTGACACGTTAGGTCACGGAATTCTCGATTCATTGCTGAATCGAGAAAAGAGAGATAATCGCATTTGCGATCTGGCCTTCTCAATAGTATCGTGACGCAATCGAGAACGAGCCCTGTCATGCACCCGAGAACGAGCAGGGTGTCACGAACAAAAGCCACAAGCGACCGAGTGAGAGGTCTGGACTTGTGGGGGACGATCAGGTGCGTGAGCCTTTTCTACGATTCCAGTGATGCGTCCGCGCCTCGCAACGACAAAAGCATCCCGAGGTAGCTTCTTGGTTCAACCTGTGCAAGCTTGAGTTGTGCGGCGAGTTCTTGGATGTCGGTTTGGGCGGCGGAGATCTCGGATGGGTGATGCAGAATTTGCTCTATTTCGACGAAATAGCCAAGCGATTCTACATGGTCCAATGTGACGTGCGTCGGTCTCGATTTGAATTCGAGGAAATAGACATCTCGTGTTTTTTTGACTTGAGACGCGACAGAAAATCCCAAGTGCGACCAGATGGCCAACCAATCAGGGACGGTTGTCTCCACCAACGGCAATTCGATTTCCGGTCGGATCTTGATGGGACCTTCGCGGCGTTTTCCTTTGTAGGTGATGAAGGGTTTGCCGTCGACTTCGCGAATTCTCAGCGCCTCGTCGGTGGCTCGGAAATCGCGAGATGGGTGCCGCAAGTAGGTATCACAATGCGATTCGCGTCGAACAAATTGTGCCTCGATCATTTCCAGTCCCGAGCGTGTTTCATCAAGCCGATCCACTCGGTATTTGCACTCAGCTTCCAGTGCATCAGGTTTTGAAGGGGTATCTTGATCGGGAGCAGATGGTCGTTCGGTCACGAGGACTCCGTTTCCAATGGTGATGGGCTAGAGGTCACTTTGCATCGCGATTGTCCGTCCTCGCAAGTGTTTGCTTGGAACGCCTTCGCCACGTTTATTCAATGCGATATCGGCTGGTCCAGGTTTCGCAAAAAAGTATCCTTGACCGTACTCGCAATTCATATCGATCAAGCGATTCATTTGGGATTCGGTTTCGATCCCTTCGGCGGTTATTTCTTTTCCGAGGTTTTGAGCCAAGGTGATGATGGCTTCGATGATCGTTGCGTTTTCGCTATTATCGACCATGGCTGCGACAAACGAGCGATCTATTTTGAGAACATCGATTGGAAATCTGTGCAAGAAACTCAACGACGACTGACCAGTACCAAAATCATCCATATGAATGCTAAAGCCCTTTTCGCGGAGTTCTAGCAGGGTGCAGATGATTTGGTCGGGCGAATTGGTGACGGCTGTTTCCGTGATCTCGATATTAACGTGTCTCGGTTCCAAGCCAGCGTCGTCGCAGATGCGAGTTAAATCTTGCAGGAAGGTGCTTTCTAACAACTGCAGTTTTGAAACGTTGATACTGATCGAGCAATCATCAGTATCGTCAAAACTCTTTTTCCAAATCGCAAAGTCCTGACAGGCGCGATTGGCGATCCACATTCCCATTGGAACTATCAATCCCGTTTCTTCGGCGACAGATATGAACCGATCCGGTGGAATCAGTTTGCCCTCTGAATTGCGCCATCGGACGAGTGCTTCGAAGCCGACGGTTCTTTGGTGTTCCAGAGCGACAATCGGTTGGTAATGCATTTCGAACTCGTTGCGTTCTAATGCCGTTCTGAGGCCGAGTTCGATTTCCAGTTGGTCCAAGGCTTGCTTATGCATCGCATCATCGAACACAGCATGTCGGTTTTTACCGCCCGATTTGGCGCGGTACATGGCGGTATCCGCTTTGCGCATGATCTCATCCTCGTCTAGGACCTTTGCGTCGATCATGGCAATGCCTATGCTTGCACTGATCGAAACTTGCCGTTCTTGGATTGCAAAGCTTGGGCAGAGAATCTCGTTGATGGATTTGGCGATTCCAGTGGCGTGTTTCAACGAAGCAACCCCATCGAGGAAGACAACGAACTCGTCACCTCCCAACCTACAAGCAGTTACGCTCATCGACTGGTTATCTGAAAAATGGGTATCGAAGTGATCTTCGAGTCGTCGAGCAATTCGCGTCAATAGTTCGTCGCCTGCTTTATGACCAAGGCTGTCGTTGACCAGTTTGAAATTGTCGATGTCTAAAAACAGCATCGCGCCGGTTTGGTCTGGAATCGAATCAAAGCGATGATTGAATTCTCTCAAAACACGTTGCAGCAACGCTCGATTGGGTAAACCGGTCAGCGTGTCCTTGGTCGCCATTTCCAGCAACGTCCGTTCGGCATCTTTGCGGCAAGCGATTTCTTGCTCGAGACGCTTATTTGTTTCACGAGACTTGGCCAGTTCTACTTTGATCTTTTCTAGGAACGCGCGTTTCTCGGTCAAAGCACATGCCAAGGAGAGAACGTACTCGCTTGAGAAAGGTTTGTTCAAAAGCAAGAGTTGGTCGATTTTGCCAAGCTTCTTGCAAACATCTTTCCAAACGTGTTCCGAGTATGCGGTGCAGACGACGATTTGCAGTTCGGGGTCTACCTGCCAGAGATTCTGGATCGTTTCTACACCGTCCCATCCTGGTGGCATTCGCATGTCGATAAATGCCAATCCAAACGGGGTTCCGTTTGCGCACGCTTGCTTGACTAGTTGCAGTCCCTCTTGACCCTGATGGGCGAATTCCAGTTCGAATTCGATCGTATGCACGTCGTCTGTCTTGGGCGTTTCGAATAAGAGCGACTCCAACGCGTCTAGTTCTGCCGCCGAAGGATTGGGAGCGGCTAGCACATTTCGGAACGCATCGTGTATCGATTCTTGATCGTCGACAATCAAAATCTTCCGAGGGATATTCATATTGTCGTACCTTTGACAGCCTCTTGGATCGGACGACACATGGATGCAGCTGTTTCGTGTCTTCTCAATACGAACAAAACGCTGCTCCTGAGAGAGCGACTTTTGGTAATTCGAGTTTTTCGAGAGTCCACAGCAGCTCCTTTTTGCCTTCATGTGTTTTTGAACATAGAGGCTTAGAACGAAAATGCGCTAAACGGGCTGTTGGAAGATAGGGCCGACAAAATGCACAATTCGGCAAAGTGAAGCAAAAAGATCTAAGGTTTCTCGCTTGCTTTCCATTCTGGCCCTTACAATCGTTACATTCGGCCCCCAAATCCACGGGGCTTGATGATCGAATGGGCATGCTTCAAAGAAAAGCAACTGCCACAATCCGACGCGTTAGCGAGGGATCCACTAATGCTGACACTCAGTCATCAAGAATTTTCACCACAGAGACACTAAGACACTGGGGGGTTAGGAGTCTGTTTTTGGTTTCAACCCTCTTCTGTGTGCCGCTTCTCTGTGCCTCAGTATCTCTGTGGTGCAAAATCGAGCATGATTGTTATTAAAGCAAAAAGCCCGCACGCTTTGGGGTGTGATGAAAGCGACAAGCTCTACATGGTGGGAAGCAGAAGTTGGCTTGGCTGGTTCGATGCGGAAGCTTTTCTTGCTTTGACTCGAAAGTAGGGAGGGATAAATTTGCTTCGATGCCCGATCGTATCCTGGGGTGAGTTGCGGTTGATGTGATCGGGTTCGACGAACGCTTCGATCACCATACCGTTGCGACATATCCCTCCCAGGATCATCTCCATGCTATGGGCGACTTCGATAGTATATGGTTCTCGCAGCGGGGTGGGTTCGTCGAGTTTCGCCGCTATTGCATTGTTGTTTTGTTCCGTTTCGATCACATATTTGCCTTCACGCGACTTCAGAGAGCTTTGCAAACTGACGGGGTTTTTGTGTTGTGAGATATAGAGCCCATTTGGCTTTAAGATGCGAGATACCTCGGAAAAGACCGGTGGCAAGTTTGTAACGTAACAGGTGCTTACTGGCTGAACCACTAAATCAAACTCAGCGTCTCGCAACATGGGCATGTTGGCCATGGTGGCTTGGATCAGTCGTACATTGAATCGCAACTCTTGAGATATACGGCGATCTAGTTCTAGCATACCGTCGCTGATATCCACGACCGTAACGTTGGCGCCGGCGGCATGATACAAAGCACTGTGGCGTCCACCTCCCGCAGCTAGGCACAGTACATTCCAGCCACGGATTGTCTGACCCAACCAGCCAGACCCATCGAGTGCCGGCAGCGGATTTCGCATTTCCTCAGCAGTCGCTACCGTAGCAAGTACGTGCCCCGAACGTGCCATGCGATCGTAGGCAGACCGGTTTCTGGTTTCGATGGAGTCGGTTGGGTTCTCATCAAACATGCGGGAGTTCACCATGCATGGGTCGGTGGTTACCACCCTATCCCGTAGTCTTCACCGTGGTTGCTGGATCCACCCCAAAACGTGCCATGCTGACGATCAAACCAAATGGCGTTGATAGGGCCTGAAGTACGTTCCTGCGTCGTTATTTTGTACCCCATCCTGCTGAGTTCCTTTCGCGACCACGGTGGCATCAGTTCGTTCAAGATCAGACCACCCGGGCTCTTCTCGTGTTCACCAAAGCTGGAATGCATTTGCAGCGTTTTAAAACTTGGTGCTTCGCATGCTTCCTGTACCGTCATGTTGAACACGACCATGTTCAAGAAGAACTGCAGTAGCAACTGGTCTTGTTCATCGCCTGCTTGCTTGGCAAAAGAGAGCAACGGTGTTCCATCTTTCATTGCCAGTGATGGAGTCAGCGTGACGCGTGGGCGTTTACCTGGCTCAAGCACATTGAAGGGGTTTTCTTTCGGATCTAACACGAACGCTTGCATCCGTTGGCTAAGGCCAACACCCGTATTCCCCGCGATGCATGCGGGGATCCAGCCTCCACTGGGGGTGACGCTTACTACCCAACCTTCTTTGTCGGCTGCCTCCACCGAAGTTGTTCCAGCTCGAAAGCTTTCGCTGAATAGATTGTCTTGGTGCAGGTTGCCTAACTCATGAATCCGCTGTCCCGATGACATACTCCATGCGTTGAGATTGTCTCGGAAGGGATTCGTTTTGCCTTCGAATGGGTAGGGATCGCCAGGTCCAATCTTCGGGTCATTCCGGTCTGGATTAATCAACAAACTACGGGCTTTGGCATATTCTTTCGATAGCAAGCCCGTCATCGGTTCTTCTGGACCAAATGCAGGATCGCCGTAATAGAAATCGCGATCAGCAAACGCAAGACTCATCGCCTGGTACACCGTATGGACATACCGCGTCGAATTGTATCCCATCTCTTTGAGATCGAAGTTCTCTAGGATGTTGAGGGTTTGCAACATCGCAGGCCCTTGGGTCCATTGTTGCAGTTTATAAACATCGATTCCAGCATACGATGTCATCATGGGTTCTTCGATTTTTACCTGCCAATTGGCAAGGTCTTCTACCGTGATTAAACCACCTTGTTCCTGGCAACCTCGAGCGATTTCGGCTCCGATATCTCCTTTGTAGAATCGATCGTATGCAGCTTGAATCGCTTCTTTGCGCGATTTGCCATTCTGCAGAGCGCTTCGCTCTGCGTCGCAAAGTTTCTTGA
This sequence comes from uncultured Pirellula sp., assembly GCA_903920425.1. GTDB lineage: Bacteria > Planctomycetota > Planctomycetia > Pirellulales > Pirellulaceae > JBKCUI01. The sequence continues at coordinate 10,255 of CAIXME010000076.1, forward strand.
GCGTCTCGAGCAAGTCGCGTTGAACGAAGACCTCTCCCGCGCTGGGAGCTTCACGTTTTTCGCCCAGGTGAGGCAAGAAAACACGCTTTGAGTATGGCCACTGTTTGATTTGCGACTTGCCGCGTTCGATGGCGTTTGCCGTTTGGGCTTCGATTGGATACCCCTCTGCCATTTGCATTGCGGGCGCCAACACTTCTTCGAGACTCATTGTGCCGTACTCTGCGAGCATCACCATGATTCCACCGGGGGTTCCAGGTGTGATCGCAGCAAGCGGGCCATATTCAGGCGGGTATTTCATCCCTTTGCTTTTATAGAAATCGACTGTCGCTCCCGTGGGCGCGACTCCGAGCGCATTGATCGCGATCACTTTCTTGGTGTTCGGATTGTAGATGAGGGCCTGGGTTTCCCCGCCCCAGCTCAAAACGTCCCACATGGTGCTCGTTGCCGCAATCATTGCGCACGACGCGTCAACTGCATTGCCACCCTTCTGGAAGATCATGGCTCCAGCGGTGGCTGCTAAAGGCTTTCCAGTGACCGCCATCCAATGCTTCCCATGCAATGGAGGCTTTTGCGTGGTGACGGGTAGATTGTTGAACTCCTGTCCTTGAACAGTCGTCTGCAACAGAGAACAAAATGGAATCAAGGATAATACTAGTCTGAGTGCTCTCGTCATTGCCGTGCAGTACTACAAAAGGATGCGAACGTCCGAAACTGTCGTGACTGAGAAATTGTAGTCCTCGCGTATGGTCGTATGGGAATGCATTGGAAAAATCATTCCTTCGTGACCAATCCTCGTGCCATGAGCTTGTGGTTTGATTGCGATCGCTCGTTGGCCGAACTCCAGTTTCATTCCTTTTGCCGTGGACATACTTTCGGACCCGCAAATGGTGCTGAGAAGATGGTTTACCGAAACGCATCTCAGGGGCGTTCTGGTGTCTGCACGTACGTGATTTGCGATCCCATTCCTATGTAAATCCGGATCGTGGAGTCGTCGATACTACGAGATTTCTTACGAACTATCTCCGTTTGAGGATTTGTAGCTCTCTCGCGAGTGAGTGTCCTGGTAATCAGCGTGATTGGTTGGTTTGCGAGTGGATTGCTGGCCAAAGACGCCTTGCAAGTGTGGTTTCTACGGGCTTATCGCGAGGCAAAGAAACGATCCCATCCCGTCGCGTCGGTTTGGCTTGGTCAACACCCTCTGCACGCGTTCGTCCGGCGACACAAAAGCGAAAGCAAAACGGGTTTCCGGTGCTTTGAGGGTGTTAGTGTCTCTTTAATGGGTGTTTAAAGAGAAATAATTACCCGGAAAGACGTGTCTCCCTTGTTGAACGGCTTTTGGGAAACGCTTACCCTGGTCGTATTAAATATCTTGATTCCTCGTTCTCAAGGAAAAATCGGATGAATCTCTCGCACGTGGTATCTCGCTGGGCCGGGTTGCTGGCTTTGGCGTTCCTAGTTTGCTCGGTGTGGTCCAATGTTGGGTACGGTCAGGCGGACGTGGCTGTCTCGACGCACCAGCCAGGTGGCGAAGCGAATCTGGTTTTGCCGGACCTCGGTGGAACGCTGTTTAGGGGTGTGCCGGGAACGGTTCTGTTGTACGTCGGCCTGCTGGTAAGCGCTGGAGGATTATTCTTTGGAATCAAGATTTACAAAGAGCTACAGCAGATGCCGGTTCATGTTTCGATGCTAGAAGTGTCGGAGTTGATTTACGCGACTTGCAAAACCTATCTGATCAATCAAGGAAAATTCTTGGCGGTGCTTTGGTCGATTATTGCCGCGGTAATTGTGATGTACTTTTATTGGCTTTCGGGCAAGTCGGCTGGTGTCGTTGCCATCATCGTTTGCTTTAGTGTTATTGGAATCCTAGGGAGTTACGTAGTCGCTTGGTTTGGGATTCGAGTGAATACGTTTGCTAACTCGCGCACCGCGTTTGCAAGCCTCAGGGGACTGCCTTATCTCGTCTACGCCATTCCAATCAAGGCGGGCAGGAGTATTGGCATGATGCTCATCAGTGTCGAATTGTTCTTGATGTTGTGCATTTTGCTCTTTGTTCCTCGCGAGTTCGCAGGAGCTTGTTTTATTGGATTCGCAATTGGAGAAAGTCTTGGAGCTGCGGCGCTTCGCATCGCTGGAGGGATCTTTACGAAGATTGCCGATATCGGTTCTGACCTGATGAAGATCGAATTCAAGATCAAGGAAGACGATGCCCGCAATCCAGGTGTGATTGCTGACTGCACTGGGGACAATGCGGGGGACTCCGTCGGTCCGAGCGCGGATGGATTCGAGACCTATGGGGTGACAGGTGTCGCGCTGATCACGTTTATCTTGTTGGCCGTGAATCCAAAATCTGCTGGCGAAGGTTACGAAACGGTGCAAGTGCAGTTACTGGTTTGGCTCTTCATGATGCGCATCATGATGATAGTGGCATCCTTTGGATCGTACTATCTCAATGAAAAATGGACGAAGTCGCAGTTCGAAAGCGCTACCAAAATGGACTTTGAAATGCCCCTAACTCGATTGGTTTGGTTGACAAGCATTGTCTCCATTGCAATCACCTACGTCGTTTCCTATTTGATGATTCCTACTCTATCTGGCAATTCGAACCTCTGGTGGCAATTGTCGACCATCATTTCTTGCGGAACGCTAGCCGGCGCTGTGATTCCCGAGCTAGTCAAGATATTCACTTCGACTTCATCGCAGCATGTGAAAGAGATCGTAACATCAAGCCGCGAAGGAGGAGCTTCGTTGAACATCCTGTCGGGTTTGGTCGCCGGTAATTTTTCTTGTCTGTGGTTGGGATTGGGGATCGTTTCCTTGATGGCGATTTCGTACGGGATATCGACGCAAGGGTTGGGGAGTCTAATGGAAGCCGAGGCCGTGTTCGCGTTCGGTTTGGTCGCGTTTGGGTTTCTTGGAATGGGCCCCGTTACGATCGCTGTCGATTCCTATGGACCTGTTACAGACAATGCACAAAGTGTTTTCGAATTGTCGTTGATTGAGCAGGTACCGAACATCCATCAAACGCTAAAAGCGGATTACCAAATGGATGCCAATTTTGAAACGGCCAAGCATTTGTTGGAAGAGAATGATGGTGCAGGAAATACATTCAAAGCAACTGCGAAACCTGTCCTGATCGGAACTGCGGTTGTCGGTGCTACGACCATGATCTTCTCGATCATCATGGGGTTAACCCATGGGTTGACCGAGGACAAGGAAAAACTGTCCCTGTTGTATGCCCCTTTTGTCTTGGGGCTCATCTCGGGCGGTTCTGTCATCTATTGGTTTACCGGTGCGTCGATTCAAGCCGTAACGACGGGAGCCTATCGAGCGGTAGAGTTTATCAAGAGCAATATAAAGCTTGATGGAGTAACCAAGGCTTCGGTCGAGGACAGCAAGCGTGTCGTAGCGATCTGCACTCGTTATGCGCAATTGGGGATGTTTAATATCTTTATGGCTGTCTTTTTTGTAACCCTCGGGTTCGCGTTTATCGAGCCCTTCTTTTTCGTAGGCTATTTGTTCTCCATTGCTATTTTTGGTTTGTATCAAGCCATCTTTATGGCTAACGCGGGAGGAGCATGGGACAACGCCAAGAAAATCGTCGAGGTTGAACTCAAGCAGAAAGGGACTCCCTTGCATGATGCAACGGTAGTTGGAGACACAGTCGGCGACCCGTTTAAAGACACTTCGAGCGTTGCACTTAATCCGGTCATCAAGTTCACGACCCTGTTTGGGCTTTTGGCGGTAGAACTGGCCGTCTTGTTAAAGGAGAGGCAAGGGAGTGCTTTGGTCATGTGGCTCGCGATTGGCTTTTGCAGCGTCGCGGCGATCTTCTTTTGGCTATCCTTTTATGGAATGCGGATACGAAGCGAAAATCGCGTTCGCTAGCTCGGATTACGATCCATAATCGATAGAGTACAAGCGTGGGACCCCGGCCAGATATTTTCTCTGTTGGGGTTGGGAACCATCACGTATACTGCTACGTTGAACTGGATCGCGAACTGCTTCGCCTTTCTCTAAACCAATACGTGCAAACGAGTTATGACAGCCCAGACCATACTATCTGTTTCGCAATCCAAGCGTCCGCTTTTTATTGGCGTCGACGTAGGGGGGACTGGGATCAAAATTGGCTTGGTCGACGACGACGGAAAAACCCTGGGGTTCGTTTCGATTCCCACGGAGGAGCCACTTGGGCCAGCCGATGCGATGCGACGTGTTGCAGAATCGGCCGATGGATTGCTCGCTAAGTTAGGCCTAACTCGGTCGGACGTGGTCCGCGTTGGACTTGGGACTCCCGGCAGTCAGGATATCCCTAAAGGGATGTTGATTGAGCCCCCCAATCATCCGCATTGGCACCATTTTCCGATTGTCGCTTGTTTGGAGAAAGCGATTGGGCTGCCTGTCTCTTTCGCAAACGATGCCAATGCCGCGGCCTTCGGCGAGTTTTGGGTCGGAACGGGAATGATCTACAGCAGCATGGTTCTGCTCACACTGGGCACGGGGGTTGGTGGTGGGATCATCATCGACAATCAACTCGTCGTTGGGCATAACAGTTTTGGTGGCGAGTGCGGGCATTTGATAATAGATCCAAGTCCAAATGCACGACTGTGTGTTTGGGGTGGTGGCCGAGGGCACTTAGAGGCCTACGCAAGTGCGAGCGCTGTTTCCCAACGCGCCAAGGAAGAGATCGAAGCGGGGGCGGTGAGTTCTCTCTCTAGCCGCGGTGGGCCCATCACGACACGGATGATTTTTGACGCGGCCGAGGCAGGTGATGCGTTTTCTCTCAAGATTATCGACGAGACAGCTGATTACCTCGCATTGGGTATCACCACGTTGGTTCACACTCTCGATCCGGGGCTCGTCGTGTTGGGTGGGGCAATGAACTTTGGAGGCCATGCGTCCAAGGTTGGCAATCGATTCCTCGAGCGTATTGAAAAGACATTTCGTAGTCGCAGCTTCGAATACGTTGCCCACGGGACGAAAATCGATTTCGCATCGCTCGGTGGCGATGCGGGTTACTTGGGGGCTGCCGGTATCGCACGCATGGATTACCAGAAATCAATCACTAGGACTCATTCATGAGCATCGTAAAAGATGGCAAATTTTCGGGCGAGATTCCTTTGGAACGCGTTCGGAATTTTTGCATTATCGCTCACATCGACCACGGAAAAAGTACGCTCGCCGATCGTCTATTGGAGCGTACCGGCACCGTAGAAGTTCGCAAAATGAAAGAGCAGCTGCTCGATGGGATGGATTTAGAGCGTGAGCGGGGCATCACGATCAAGGCCAAGGCGGTGGCCCTCAACTATTTGTACCAAGGACAAATGTACGAGTTGAATTTGATCGATACGCCTGGTCACGTCGATTTTCAATATGAAGTTTCGCGATCGCTGACCTGTTGTGAAGGGGCTTTGCTGCTCGTCGATTCGTTCCAAGGTGTCGAAGCGCAGACCGTTGCCAACGCGTACGCCGCTATGGACCACAACCTCAAGATCATTCCCGTGATCAATAAAGTCGATCTCGTTCACGCTCGAGTAGATGAAGTCTCGGAGGAAATGCATCAGGTGCTGGGTATTGATCCTGATGAAATCGTCAAGTGCTCTGGCAAGGCTGGAATCGGTATCGATGAGCTTTTGCAATCTATCATTGAGCGCATCCCTGCGCCCAAAGACAACCAAGGGGATTCCCTGCGCGCGATGGTGTTTGATTCCCACTACGATGACTATCGCGGTGCCATCACTTATGTGCGACTGATGGATGGCGAAGTTCGCAAGGGAGACCGCGTTCGGTTTCTAGGTGCATGCGTCAATTACGATGTGCTAGAAATAGGACAGTTCGTTCCAGAACGTCGTCCTGTGGATAAACTACGATCGGGCGAAGTAGGTTATTTGATATGCAACATCAAATCGCTGAAGGATGTTCGAATCGGCGATACCGTTGCCATGGCCAACGATGAAAAGGCAATCCCACTCGAGGGTTACAAGCCCCCAAAGCGAATGGTCTATTGCGGCCTTTACCCAAGCGACGGACAAGAGTTCACCGAGCTGCGCGACGCGTTGGAAAAGCTCTCGATCAATGATCCTTCGTTTGAGTTTGCTCCTGAAACCAGCGAAGCGCTCGGGTTTGGTTTTCGCTGCGGGTTTCTCGGATTGTTGCACATGGAAATTATCCAGCAGCGTCTGGAAAATGAATGCAACATTGACTTGGTTCAGACCGCACCCAACGTCACCTACGAAATCATAAAGCGCGGTGGAACGAAGATGGAAATCCATCGGCCACAAGAAGTTCCTGATTCGGGCGAGATCGAAGAATTCAGGCAACCTATTGTTCGAGTCAATTTCGTTTTGCCGATCGAGTTTATCGGCGTTGTGATGAAGTTGTGCCAAGACAGACGAGGAGTGCTCAAAGGCAATGAGTATTTGTCTGGTACGCGTGCGCTCGTCTCGTATGAATTGCCGCTCGCAGAAGTGATCTACGATTTGCACGATAAGCTCAAGAGTGCGACGCGCGGGTATGGAACAATGGACTACGAAATCGTCGGTTACGCGCCCGCAGATTTGGTTCGGATGGACATTCTCGTCAACGGAAAGCGCGTCGATGCGCTGAGCGTTATCTGCGATAAGGGTGACTCCGATCGACGAGGGCGCGCTGTCGTCAAAAAGTTAAAAGAAGAAATTGATCGGCACATGTTCGAGGTGGCGGTGCAAGCTGCAATTGGTGCCCGAGTCATTGCTCGCGAAACCGTCCCCGCCATGCGAAAGAACGTGACAGCCAAATGCTATGGCGGCGATATAACGCGAAAACGAAAACTGATGGCCAAGCAACGCGAAGGCAAAAAGAGAATGAAATCGATCGGTTCGGTCGACATTCCGCAGAAAGCATTTATGGCGATTCTCGAAACCGGCGCCGAAAACAAATAGATGCCGTCCCGCAGCGAGAAGTAACCCACGAGACAACGGAGTGCAACCATGGTTCGAGAACGCAAAATAATGGCCAGTTCCCCCGACGACGATTCGGATGAAGGCGAAAACAATCTGCCTGCCAAAAGCCCGGGCGGGCTAGGCGGCATGCTACCACCGAGCGAAAACGATGCGGTTCTGCGTCCCAAGCGGATCGCCGATATGGTTGGCCAACAAGATGTCATGGACGTGATCCAAATCGCCATGGATGCAGCGAAAAAGCGTAACGAACCGCTTGGCCATATCTTGTTCGATGGTCCACCTGGTTTGGGCAAGACTACGTTCGCGACCTGTATCCCGCGAGAGATGGGTGTGAAAGTCGATATGACCAGCGGGCCTGTCCTGAAAGCCCCTAAGGAGATGATTCCCTATCTCACGAATCTCGAGCATGGCTCAGTTCTCTTTATCGATGAGATCCATCGGTTACCCAAGCCGGTCGAAGAGTTCCTCTATACAGCGATGGAAGACTTTCGTATCGACATTATCCTCGGCGAAGGTGTCAACGCACGCACGCTGAACTTGCAATTGCAACCTTTTACTTTGATCGGTGCAACCACGCGTGCTGGTATGCTCAGTGCACCCCTTCGCGATCGCTTTTTGATTCGACAACATCTAGGTTATTATGCCGCGGATGAGCTGATTGAAATTTTGGCGAGAAATGCCAAGAAGCTGAACGTTCAACTAAACGAAGATGCTGCTCAAGAAATCGCCAAGCGGGCTCGAGGCACACCACGGATTGCAAACAACCGCTTCTTGTGGGTCCGAGATTTTGCGATGAGTAAATCTGACGGACGTGTCACGTTGGATTTGGCCAAGCGGGCGTTAGCCATGATGGGGATAGACGAAGTGGGGCTGGACCGCCAGGATCGTCGCTATTTGGAAACGTTGATTCGCGTATTCAACGGTGGGCCCGCAGGCGTCGAAGCCATTGCGCATACCATGAGCGTATCGGCTGACACGCTCGAGGACGAAGTCGAACCATTCTTGTTGCGCAGCGAGTATGTGATACGAACGCAGCGAGGACGCTGTGCGACCGCCAAAGCCTTTGAGCTTCTAAAGATGGGATACCAATAGCTCGTGTGTATGTTGGACTGCCGATGTTGGATCGTGCGTTAACGACCCATGCAATCGCAATCCATTTGGTTTACCACGAAGGGCATGAACAGCACAAAGAAGTTCAGAGTGTGAATCGTCTTTACATTCTGTCATTCTGTTATGCGCGAATGACCGAACGACTTGAGTCCCTGCGGCCTTTGGTACTGAGCCGGTATTGCGGTTTGGCTCAACGGGGTGCTACCGGAGTGAAGGTGCCGGCGTTTTCATTTGCAATCGCTTCTAACGTTGCGTAGCCTGCATCGCTATGCAGCAAAACAGTGTGGATAGGAATGGTAGCTTTCGCGTAACCCTGTTCATCGACGGTTCGATTCCAGACTCGCAAATCTGTTACGGTGCTGTCGTTGATCTCCCCGTCGGACAGCAGAAAAATGGCGTCCGGTTTGAGAGCCATCGCAATGCCAACAGAGCTCGCAGGAAAGGTCTGTCGTCCATGCACAATCGAGCGAATCCAGTTTTGAACACGTTGTACGTTCTTTGACGTTGGCTTGAGAAACGTGCCTGCAGGAGGTGCTTTACCGAACATGGGATGTGCCATCGAATCAAAGCTGATCACAAAAAACTCTTGGTCAGGCGACAGGCTTTTGATGGCGCGGATGAGCTCTTTTTGGAGTGCTTCCCAGCGTGCACCACGCATGGACCCAGACGAGTCAATGACGAACACAAACCGGTTTCCGTAGGCTTGCGCACCAAAAAAGGACGCAAGTAGTTTTGAATTCGCGTAAGTTCCCTTCGAATCGCCGACTCCCATCCCGCCTGTTCCATCGGTCGTGCCTGACATGCCGTCACCGCTGGCGAGTCCGGTCGGAAGTGAACCGGCGAGTGACGCTGTGCCTGCTCCTTCCAGCATGTTCGACAATAGGGAATCGGTTTCCACGCTGGGCAGATTTGATTCTGCGAGGGGGGCGGCATCGAGAGAGAACTCATCGAGGGTACCTTCCATTTCCGAAACGGATTCACCCGTCGCGCTGACGTCCATCGAAACACGCTTGCTATTATGGCTACCATTTCCTTGTGCGGTGACCAGGACGAATGCCATACCAAGTAACGCGAGCGTGTGAACGACGGTGCTCGTCATAAAGGCAATTGCCGAATGGTATCGTTTAATTGATTTGGGCGTGTTTCTATTGAGCATAGAGAGCCATATCGTCACCGTTTGCCTTTGGTTGTTCGTTCGGGGCGTGGGACGAATCGGTAGGTTCCGCCGTTTTCTTCAGCGACCTGTTTCATCTGCTTTTGGAACTCGTCTTGGAAAAAATGGACGACATGGATGGGTACTTTGGGGTTTCCTGCGGAAAGGAAATCATCGGATCGATTGGCTCGTCGGAGGAACTTTGCCACATCGACTTTTGTATCACCATCGAAGAGTAGGAAGATACCGTCCGGTTGCAGTGCGATCGCTTTGGCAAGTGCGTCGTTAGGCGGCAGTCCTTCTTTTTGGATCTGCACGCGTGAAAGCCAATCTAAAGTCAATTGAAGATTTTCAGGGGTAGCATTGATTGGGTATTTTTCTTCGTTACCCGATTTGAAAACCATGGGATCAATTTCTTTGCCAAAGAAACTGATCAAGTAGCGTTGTTTTGGCTTCATGGATGAGAGCGAGCGAATGATTTCTTGCCTAGCGGCCTCGAACGCGCCATCGCGTTTCATGCTTGGCGAGCTATCCACGATGTAGACGAATGTATTGCCGGTTGCTTTGACTCCGAAGAACTCAGCACCGGCGACCATTTTGCTACCGCTCATGGCTCCCTGCATGTCCCCTTGTCCTGCACCACCGATGCCAGATGACGAGGCAGCTGGAGTTGAGGGAATCATGCCCGTTCCGGTAGGTAGCGTCGGTAGGCTCATTTCAGATGCAAGCCCCGAGGTGTCTGGACTGGTCCCTGCAAATGAGTTTTCCATCGGAGTTTCTGAAGAGGTCTCTAACTCCGAGATCATCTCCATGGGTGTTTCCATGAGCACATTGTCTGCTTCTACGGTAGCGGCAACGATGGAAACGATTTGTGGTTTGGCGGCAACGCTCATCACGACGACACTCAGGGCGATGACAACCAGAGCGTGAACCGTGAGGCTAACCCACACATGCGTTGCACGCCACCAAGCTTTTTTGCCGACTGACTCCGCGGTTGCGTCTACGTCGGACAGATTCGAAAAAATTTCATTTGGAAATGGTTCGTTGGAAACGTCGCCCGATTCATGGGTGTGACTATCTGTCGTTTCGGATAGCGAGTCCCAAGAATCCATCGGACCGTCTGATGAGGGTTCCAGTGGATCGATGTCGTTAGTACGTGCATCTAGATCCTTGGCGAGGTTGTATTCGTAGGTTTCGTCTTGTTGCGATGCTGGGTACTGGCCGTACGGATCCAGTTCATCATTCTCGACATGTTCTAGGAGGTCTCCCGAGGACTGGCGAGCCAAAGCAATTCGATCCTTTGCGGCCCGTTCCATTTTTTCCCATGGAGAGACGTTTGCATGAGAATCAAAAGGGACATCGTCCTTTTGGTTTGCGACGCCCGATGGGCTGCATATTGGCTGGCTTTGCGATGGGAGCGGCAGTCGCGGCGATGGAAGGAGATGGGTGGATTCAACTCTGGCAATGTTAGGTGTGGGCTGAGTCAGGTTGTTAGGGGCGGACCTGGAATCGAGAGCGGTCAAGGCTGAGGGGCTGGATTTGAATTCGAGCCATGATCGCAGCTGGTCGGCATCGCCGTTTTCAGCCTTTACTAAAGCAGCCTGAAGTGCGGCTGCTTCCGCTTTGAAACGAGCAGCCTGTTCTTGATATAGAATCGCCTGCAGGGTCAGTTTGCCCCGTTCTATAAGCTCCTGATGGGCTGAGTCAGGCGAGGTAGGGTTCATGTTGGCGACAAGCCTTTTGATGAAATAGCTACTTCGGGAAGCGACGCGGAACGGTTGCCTCGGCGAAGTCGGACGTTCTATTAGAACCCAAATTGTCCGGCCTTCCCCCGCTTCGGTCAAGAAAAACCGAATGATTCGCGGCGGTTTTTGCCTGCGTGGACTTGTGTATCGTATTGTGTACGTCAAAGCAAATCGTTGCTTGGTTCACGGTTCGATTCACCATGGGGCGCTTACAGAGTGGGAGTGTCGGTGGTAGATGATGCACCCAACGTTGGCGTCCACGAGTTGGCCCATTTGCAAGCAGTGGCTCATTTGCAAGTAGCAAAAGGATGTGTGCCGAGCTCCGAAGCGTTGCAAATAGGTTGGGGGAATCGAAGAAGCTTTGGGACAAAAGAAGATTGTCTTTAGAAACCACCCCATCGCTCGGCTGTGATGGCCGGACGGGAAATCGCGACGGCTCTGATTCCGAAAAGCCATTCTGCTTTGATTGAGCGAATGGTTTTGGAAAACCCTGAAGCGGCAACAAAGCGTCCAGAAACGACAAAACCCAGCGAATTGCTGGGTTTTGATGGTGCCAGATGGCTACTGAAACTAAACCTAGTGACCCCGACGGGAGTCGAACCCGTGTTACCGCCGTGAAAGGGCGATGTCCTAGGCCTCTAGACGACGGGGCCATTCGAATTGGGACCGGTTGCTGGTCCAAAGCGTTCGGAAAGTTTACGAGCGGTGACGTATCTGTCAAGTCTCAGATTGAAAACCTCTGAAACCGCTCGTCGTTCGACGACGAACTACCTGGCGTTGGTAGTCCGGGAAAAGAGCAAAACGCTTAAGATTCCTCGGTGCGTTCTGTTTCTTGACCTTCTTGGTTTCGCTGGATCGCGTCAAAAACCTCACGTCGATGCACTGGCACTTCGCGTGGGGCTTCTACTCCCAAGCGAACTTTGTCACCGCGGATCTCCACCACAACGATGGTGATTTCGTTGTTGATGACGATACTCTCGTTCTTTTTTCGAGATAATACTAACATGACTTCCCTTCCTCTAATCCTTGGGCAAAATACCCATCTCCTGATCGTGTAATCTAGTAGACTGCTTCACAACGCTGTGCTTCAACGACTGAGCTCAAGTGTCTACAGGCATAATCTGTTCCCATCAACTCTAAGTGCAACATGGTGACAGTCAAGAAAAACGAGTGGCTGTCAAGCGGATTTTCTGGAAAATTTCCTTGATGGTAGGTTTGGTTTACCTAATCGTTATTTTTTTCCTAACATTCCGCCACCTAGGATTTCCTCTCAATCGTTCCCAAAAAGGTCCTGCACTGTGCGGACAGGTCCCGCTAAGCTGAAAAATCTACGATCTATGTCATCCAAAGAGGCAGTGACAGGCAATTCTCTGCGAACGGCTTCCAAATGGACAAATTCCTTTTGGTTGGACTGCCTTGGGGTGTTCTGCGTGTTCTTTATCTACGCGGGGAGCGCGGTTCCCGCGATCAACGAGCCCCACTACTGGACAAAAGCCGCTCATTTTTGGAATGACGACTTTGGGAGGGGGGATCTTTTTCTGGAGTCGGGAGATGCCCATTGGTTGTTTTTCGCGACTTTCGGGTACTTAACCCGTTGCTTCCCCATGGTCTTCGCCGTTTGGATTGGTCGCTTCATTACGTGGTGGCTGCTGGCGATGGGTTGGACCGCCTTAGGGCGATCGCTTTTCGCGAGTCCTGTCGCTGACAATCGTGAGAATAGCCCGCGCTCCGTTGTGTTAGCGCCTCCGTTAATCGCAAGTGTTTGGGCGATTCTTTGGTTGGTAGGGCTGCATTGGGGGCATTGGGCAGGTGAATGGGTTGTCGGCGGGTGCGAGTCCAAAGGGATCGCCTACGCCTGTATATTCGGAGGACTCGCGTTAGCCATTCGTCAGCGTTTTACTTGGTCGTGGGTGCTGTTTGGGGTGGCTGCTGCCTACCATGTTGTCACCGGAGTTTGGGTTATCGCTTGCGTCGGATGCGTAACGTTATGGCTAGAAATCGCATCCCATCGCGGCCAGTGGAGTCTGCGCAGTTATCTTCATAAGCATGGGTTGGGGTGGGCGATTTGCGTTGTTGGGCTTTGCGTGGGTGCTATCCCTGCAATGCGCATCGATTGGGGGATTGATCCTCAACTGGCCACTGAAAGTGCTGTCAAGCAAGTGTACACACGGCTGGGGCATCATCTCGCACCATCTCGAATCAACACCTTCCGATGGCAGTCTTTTGGGGTGCAATTGCTAATAACAGGCTGGGTCTTTTTGTGGCTTGCTCAGTCTCGATGGGTTGGCTCCAGCGATCTAGTTGGTGATGAGAAGCTTGGCGATGATTCTGGTAATGGCACTCCTCGAGCGTCGAAACTGTCTCGCTTGAAGGAGGTATTTTGCTCGTTACCCTATGGAATTCAGTTCTTGATTGGGTGCGGTTTCTTTGCGTTAGCCATTGCCGGTATCGGGACTTTGATCGACTACGGATTAGGGAAGCTCAACATCAATCTAGCTGCCAAGTTGCTTCGTTTTTATTGGTTTCGATGGAACGACGTGGCTTTGCCCATGATGGTAGGCGCGATCATTACCGCGTTTGGCTTTGGCTATCTCAAGCATCGGTCGTATCCGCATTTGGCGAGAGTGGTGGCATGGTTAGCGATCGTCGTTCCTGGAGCGTTTTTGTTGGGTTACCGGTTCGAAGCGAACTACCAAGAGAGTATTCCTGCGGGCGACAAGGCTCACTTTGCTGCGAAAAGCGATTCCGAAATCGACCAGCTAAAGCAATTTGAGGATTGGTTACGCGTCTGTAGCTGGATTCGAGAAAACACAGATCCGAAGGGGCTTTGGTTAACGCCACGCAGGCAGCAATCGTTCAAATGGCACACTGGACGCCCCGAGTTGGCGTGTTGGAAGGATGCCCCGCAAAACGCGTTGGCGGTCATCGAATGGAGCCAACGATTGTCAGATGCTTTTCAGTACGACAGCGAGAAAATACTGCAGCCGTGGACCACTGAAAAACTTTGGGAGTTGCATAACAAGTACGGTGTCCGATATGTTCTGATGGATCGACGGGTGATTGGACAGAACCCGCCACTGTTGCCTATCCTTTATCCAGCCCACGACGATTTCAACGAGAATTTCGCGGTCTTTGAGTTTCCCCAACTGCAAATGAATGCGAGTCAGTAGACTTTGAACAAAAAGAAAGCTCAGCCCACGGCTATTACCAATAAGCCGAAGAAAAAGGAGGGCAAGCCCTCTGACGCCAAGGTAACCGCTGCGCCGACGTTCAAGTCCGTTACCGAGAATCGCAAAGCGCGTCATCAATACGAAGTGTTGGACTCGATCGAGTGCGGAATCGCTTTGCATGGCAGCGAGGTCAAGAGTTTACGCAACGGTAAATGCTCGATCGAAGAGGCGTACGCTAGACTCAAAGATGGCGAAATGTGGCTGGTCGGATGTGAAATCGATGAATACCGCCAAGCATCCATTTGGAATCATCCAACCAAACGTGTTCGCAAATTGTTGCTGCACCGACGGGAATTATCTCGATTCGCGGGGAGAGCCAAGGAGCGCGGCCTGACGCTAGTCCCATTACGTGTCTACTTCACGGATCGCGGGGTGGCCAAATGCGTTATTGCGTTGTGCAAAGGCAAAAAGGTCCATGACAAACGCGAGACCATGAAAAAGAACGATGCAAATCGCGAAATCCAGCGTGCGATGCGCAATAAACGCATGGACAAACATCGATAAAACCCGGATCGGGATCAGCTTGGTGTTAGAATCGAGCTAGAGCCGCGTAGCAACCTGGACTTTGGGTGGACGCGAGTGAACTTTGGGATCGATATCCGCGTAGTTGCAAGCCATCATGTCTCGTTTTTTCGATCGAGTAACGCAACCCTTTTTCAGTCACCGAGATCTAGTGAAGCCGCATGCTTGAAATAAGAGATCTAAAGAAATCCTACGATGAGCCATCCGGAAATCGATTGCTCGTCTTGGATATACCGACGTTGAGTATCGCGCAAGGGGAGCAGGTCGTACTGCGGGGCGAGAGCGGTGGAGGAAAGACGACATTGCTGCACATCATCTCAGGGATTGTGGCGGCCGACAGCGGTTCGATCGTGCTCGATGGAACGGAGCTCACGCGATTTAGTGAAGCTATGCGCGATCGTATTCGCGCCGATAAGATGGGTTACGTCTTTCAGACCTTCAATTTATTGCCTGCCTTTACGGCACTTGAGAACGTTCGACTCGGAATGACATTCGCGAGAAAAAAAGTCAACGTTGATCGAGCAAAGCAATTGATGGAACGCGTTGGGCTGGCCGATCGAATGAACTATTTGCCAAGTCAATTGTCGGTCGGTCAACAACAGCGCGTTGCAGTTGCGAGGGCGCTTGCGAACAAGCCGAGGCTGCTTTTGGCGGATGAGCCGACCGCCAATGTGGATCCAGCAAACCAGGATAAGATCATCGAACTGATTCAAGATGTCTGTCGACAGGACTCGGTAGCGATTCTCCTTGTCACGCATAGCGATGAGATCTCGAAACGTTTTGAACGGGTCGAAAGGCTTGAGTCCATCAATCGAGCGTTTAGTGGCCAAGTCGTCTCGTAGCGTTCATGACACCGGAAACCATCGCAACAAAGCTAACCAAAAAAAATGAATCTTTTAACCATTGCGGTCCGCAATCTACTGTACCGAAAATTACCAACGGCATTGACGATGTTGTCCATGGCGTTGGGGGTGGCGCTCGTTGTGGTGGTCCTGACGATTTCGGGCGTCGTTGAGAAGACCTTCGAACGCACCAGCAACGTAGGATACAACTTGATTGTCGGTGCCAAAGGAAACTCGATTCAGCTGACGTTCAACACCGTCTTTTTCTTGAGTCAGCCCGTTGAGAACATTCGCTATGACTATTACATGGAGTACTTGCCAGGAAATGGTCGCCAAGAGGAGTACAAGAGGATAGGCGGGAACCTCAAGGATCCAGAGCGGAGTGGTGTCTACTCGTTCTTGATGAATCGTGGTTTTGCCATCCCTTTGTGCATGGGGGATTACGTCGGTCCATTCCGTTGTATCGGTACTACAACGGACTATTTCGACTTGCTCAAACACGGTGATGCGAACGACTTGGATTACAAGTTTGCAAAGGGACGCAACTTCCAAGATTTTACGGAAGAGAATGGTTACTTTGAGGCGGTCATCGGATCTCAGGTCGCGTCCGAAATGAATCTGACCGTTGGGCAAGAGATATTTGCATCGCACGGTGCTGAAGGAGGCGAGTCACACGGTCAAGGGTTTCGGATCGTCGGTGTTCTCGAGCCGACGGGAACGCCAAACGATCGAGGAGCGTTTGTGAATATCGAGGGCTTCTATTTGCTAGAGGGGCACGTTGCGCCGGAACGAGATGAAGAGTCGGGGTTAGAAAAACGTGGATCCGCCGACGCACCCAAACGCGAGTCCAAATTCTCACGAGTTCGTCTGCCGATTGAGAAACGTGAGGTGACAGCGATCTTGCTTAAGCCGATCGGTTTCAACGCCATCGGGCTGCAAAAGCAGGTAAATAAATCAAAGACAGCGCAAGCGGTATCGCCGATTAGCGAGATCAACGGGATTCTTGGACTGTTCATCAAGCCCATCAAATGGGCACTGCTGGCGCTAACGAGTCTTGTCTGTTTGGTCAGTGCGATTTCCATTCTCGTTAGCATTTATAACAGCATGAATGAACGCAAGCGGGATATCGCGGTGATGCGAGCGTTGGGAGCTTCGCGAGATCACGTCACCATGATTATTCTGTTCGAGTCTGTGCTGATCGCGCTGCTTGGTGGTGTGGTGGGGTGGATTGTTGGACATGCGGTTGGTCCGTTGGCCAATGGATGGACAGAACCCTCTACAGGTGTTCGAATTCAGTTTTGGAGTATCAATTCGGCGATGGAGCTATACATCATCCCGGGATTGATCCTGATTGGCACGTTGGCTGGGGTAATACCCGCAGTGGCAGCGTATCGCACGTCGGTTGTTAAGTCTCTCTAGGCAGGTCCGGTGACCAGTGCACCGCTGCGAGTGCTTCGTTTATCGTAGCGGAAGATGTAAATCTTCCGTTTGCGTAGTCCTGAGTCGCTGCGGTCTATTTGAGATTGATGTTCCGTAGCGCACACGGAAGCAGCAGAACTTTGGCGATCGTGAGACCTTTTCAAGACCGATACTAACGCGGCAACGATGCTGTCGCATTGGTTTAATAGGCAAAGCCAGCGCGAAGAATGAAGCTGTTCTCGAGATCGAGGTTGCTGGTCGAACGATTTCGATAAAGGAGTTCGCGATTGAAGGCATAACCACCTTCGATAAAGCCCTGTCGAAAGCCTTGACGGATTTGCTCAGAGCGACCGAATTCGAAACCTAACATGAGACGGATGTCGTTAATGTCGATCTCGTCATTGGAGTCATCGACCTGTTTAATTGTCCAAGCGCCGCCGCCATAGTAGCCGTTGATGTACCACCACACGTCTGCATTACCGACAGTAGACAGATAATGCGATAACTTGGGTTCTGGAAAGAAAATATCAAAACGGGTGTCAGGGTTAGGTGCCCACAGGATGCCTACAGCTGGCAAGAGTTTGATCTTGTTGCGGTCGAGATAAAACACACCCGCGCGAATGGTCGAGGTTGGTGTTAAGCGAAGTCGGCCCATCGCTTTTCCTTGGTAGCGAATGCTTTCGGAGTTGATAGCATCGAATGCCGAGAAGACACCGATACGCATACCTAACTCGAGTCCGACTGTTTGCATGGGGTTTGTTTCCCAGCCTGTATCGAGGAAGCCACTGAATGCGTTTGGAGGCAGATCGCTGCCAGGTACTGATGGGCCATCCCAGACGTGCTGTGAATACGAAGGGATGATGTACAGGGGGCGTGTACTGCCAAAGAAGTTGGGAATAGCAAAGATGAGAGACACATCCGTATCATTCGATTGGATCGCATTGTCCTTCATGCCATCGAAGTTATCCGTGCCCGGGATCCAAGTATGTCGGAAACGAGGTCCTTGAAAGAGTCGGATCACTTGTGTGGTACTGGTGTTGATGGTGTTGCCAGCGCTGGTCCACCAATTGTTGTAGTAGGGGTTGGGGTATTGTCCGTACGGGTTGGGAGCTTGAGCGTATGGATTGGGGGCCTGCGCGTATGGATTGGGTTGTTGCTGGAACGTCCAGGTTGAATTGAGCGGTTGCGTGCCGCCGACACTTGGGTAGAGCACGCTCGGGTTGGCGTTGGGATAAACGCCTGGAGGGTAGGAGGTGGGTTGTGCAGAGTATGCGTATGGATTCGGAGCGGAAACAGGTTGATTCACCATCGAGTAGTTGGGGCCAGCGCTGAGCGGAGGCTGCATCGTTGGCTGCATGGTTGGTTGATTCCACGTGAACCAAGTCGCTGGGTTCCAGGTTGGAGTGGCGTACGGATTGGTAGTTGGGCGAAACGTGGGGGTGGA
>CAIXME010000077.1 GCA_903920425.1 uncultured Pirellula sp.
ATCCAAACGGTGGTGCGTGTTCACTCGCGAGTTTCTGACCTGTACAACGGTCCATACGATCAACTTCAAGAACAGCTTCGACTGACCATTCAGGGGATCCGCGAGCGGCAAGAATGGGAGTTGATCAACAGTAAACGCTTTGGACTAGTTCACTCTGCAGCGCCTGCCATGCGGATCAGCACACGGTATGGTGCTCCGACGCCGGATGATCTCGATGAATTGCTTTCCATCGTATGGAAAAAGCCTTCCTTCTTCTTGGCCCATCCCAAAGCGATCGCAGCATTCCTGCGAGAATGCACTTGGCGTGGTACGCCGCCGCCAACGGTCGACCTATTTGGTACGCCGGTGGTTCTATGGCGGGGGGTACCCATTATCCCGTGTGACAAATTTGAAATGAAAAGTCGCTACCAATCAGATCGCTGGACGGGGACGACCAGCATTCTGTTGGTGCGTGTTGGGGAGCAAGACCAAGGTGTCGTTGGTCTCCATCAAGCAGGAATTCCAGGTGAGATCGATCCGAGCCTATCGGCCCGTTTGATGGGGCTCGATAGCTTGGGTGTCGCGTCTTATCTCCTGACACTTTATTTCTCGTGTGCAGTGCTCACGGAAGATGCGCTCGGAGTGCTCGAAAACGTCGAGGTAGGTTACTATCACGACTACAACATGCGAGCATCCCACGGTTTTGAATATGGACTAGGAATTTGAGATTTCAGGGTCGCGCAGACGCTACGTGACGGTAGTATTCAGCGATGGGACATCAGACCACACTAACACAATTTGAGAGCAAGACAGTAACATAATCGTCCAGTAACTTGGCAACAAATCGACTCGACAATTCAGTAACTTGATCTCGGCGAGCAACAGTAACACAACAACGACACCACAGAATCGCATTCACCAACTAACCGCAAGGAATCGACCATCATGACCGACAGTTTACTTCAACGGAGTGTTACCACTGCAGTCGCGAGGAACTTGGCGAACACCACCAAGACCTCGCCCAAGATGATGTCGATCACTCCGCGGTACTTGCTGAGTCTATTACCGTGGGTTCAAGTCGATGGTGGTACTTACCGCGTGAACCGTACGAAAGTGGAACTAACCAAGGCGGAGCGTATCGGCGTTGATCTGTCCGCGGGCGCAACTTCGCTATCCGCGGAATCATTGCGAAGCGTCCCTCTATTTTCCAAACTTCCAGAATCGATCATCTCCCGAATGACGACTGGATTCAAAGTGGAAGAAGTTTCCTTGGGAAACCAATTGATTGTAGAAGGGGAAGATCGCAGTAAGTTCTTTATCATTGCTCAAGGACAAGTCGAGGTATTGAGCAAAGGTGTTCATGGAAGCACGTTGAGAATTGCTTTGCTAACCGAAGGCGAATTCTTCGGTGAAACAGACTTGGTTTCAGACAAGCCATCCGACGTAACGGTGAGAACGATCACCCCGTGCGTGCTGTTGACGCTTTCGCGTAAAGATCTTGATACGATTCTGACTGGTTTACCGAATTTCTCAGAAGAGTTCCGCAAGGCGATCGATGAGCATTTAGAGTTGCGATCCACCGTGAATCGATACGGCGAACGCAACATCGATTTGGTCTCCGGATTCGCTGAAAATGTGGAAATCCCAGAAACGTTCGTCGATTATTCTTCGACACCTCGCGAGTACTCGTTGAGCAGCGTTCAAACCGTTGTTCGCGTCCATACACGTGTGTCCGATTTGTACAACGGACCATACGATCAACTCGAAGAGCAGATGCGATTGACGATCGAGGGGATCAAAGAGCGACAAGAGTGGGAACTGGTAAATAGCAAAAAATTCGGCTTACTACATTCCGTCGATCCATCCATGCGAATTAGCACTCGATATGGAGCACCGACGCCTGATGATCTCGACGAGCTTTTGGCCTTGGTTTGGAAAAAGCCCGCGTTCTTTCTTGCTCACCCCAAAGCCATCGCAGCCTTTGAGCGAGAATGCACTTGGCGAGGAGTACCGCCGGTCACCATGGATCTGTTCGGTTCACCTGTGATTTCTTGGCGCGGTGTTCCCTTGGTCCCATGCGATAAGCTGGAACTCAAAGGACGATTCCAATCGAACCAATGGCTCGGAACCACGAGCATTATTCTGGTTCGAGTAGGTGAAGCGGATCAAGGCGTCGTTGGTCTGCATCAATCTGGAATTCCCGGCGAGATCAGCCCTAGTCTATCGGCCCGCTTGATGGGACTGGATAGTCTCGGTGTCGCATCTTATTTGTTGACGTCTTACTTCTCATGCGCTGTCCTAACCGATGACGCGTTGGGGGTCTTGGAAAACGTCGAAGTTGGTTTTTATCATGATTACGACCATAAACCAGCTAAGGTGAAGTAGGTAAATTCCATGGAACCGTTTCCTGCTGATCTCATCGCACAAATCGCGACCAAACTCTTTCGTGAATCGTCGCACACTCCGACCACCGGTGTGCCTGCTGGTGTTCCGCATGGGGTACCTGCGGTTGCACCGGACAATATCCGTGAACGATTGCCGACGATACCTGGGATGGCGAGCCATCCGAATCCGCTTGCAATTCCGGAGGCAACTCATGGGTCGTTTCCTAACGTTCCGCATGCCGTTCCGGTCCACTCGATGAATCCGTCGGTTGCTCCATCGCCCATGCCTGGTTCAATGGGATCGCCAACCATGCAGTCGCCTGCGAATCCAACAGAATTATTCGGTCGCGCTGCCCCCAGTGCTTCGACCCCAGCAGTACGTCCAATGACCCAGGACGGATTGCAACGATTCGTTCACGGAGTACGCCATCAAACGCCCGTGCAACGAAACGACTGCTTGGGAGGAGAGGCGACCAGAGTACGAACACGATACGACGGCATAGCAGCGATTTCCAGTCCCACCTCTCAAGGGCTGGATGTCGGTTCCATTCGCAACGATTTTCCGATATTGAATCAACGTGTTCATGGCCAACCTTTGGCTTGGCTGGACAACGCGGCCACGACCCAAAAGCCACAAGTCGTAATCGATGCGATCAGCGAATTTTACGCTACGGACAATTCCAACATTCACCGTGCAGCACATACGCTCGCGGCGAGGGCAACCGAAGCGTACGAACAAGCTCGAACGACCGTTGCGAAGTTCTTAGGAGCGCGTAGCGAAAAAGATATTGTCTTCGCTCGCGGAACAACAGAAGCGATCAATCTCGTAGCCAATACGTATGGTTTGCGTTATCTCAAAAAGGGAGATGAGATTCTCCTGTCGATGGTCGAGCATCATGCCAACATAGTACCATGGCAGATGGTAGCCAAAAGAAAAGGAGCCGAGATAAAGGTCATTCCCGTGAACGATCGCGGCGAAATCATCATGGACGAGTATCTGCGTTTGCTCAATCCAAAAACTCGCATTGTTTCGCTCACGCATGCATCCAATAGCCTGGGCACCATTTTGCCTGTTGCCGAAATGGCGCACATGGCAAAGCGATACGGTGCGAGGGTGCTGGTCGACGGTGCGCAGTCAGTATCGCACATGCCTGTGAATGTACGATCGATGGGCTGTGATTTCTTTGTCTTTTCTGGTCATAAGATATTTGGCCCCACGGGAATTGGCGCGTTGTACATTGCTGAAGAATTGCATGATGTTCTGCCACCATGGCAAGGTGGTGGAAACATGATCAAGAACGTGACGTTCGAGAAGACGACGTACTCCGAAGCCCCCGCCAAATTCGAAGCGGGCACTCCGAACATCGCCGATGCAGTGGGACTCAAGGCCGCCTTGGATTACGTCAGCCGAATCGGATTACCCAACATCGCTGCGCACGAGCATTCTCTTTTGGAGAACGCAACACAGCAGTTATCCGCCATTCCAGGTCTTCGCATCATCGGCACAGCGCGTGAAAAAGTGAGCGTCATTTCGTTTGTGCTCGAGGGACACTCCACCGAAGAGATCGGTAAAGCCTTGGATCAAGCCGGAATAGCGGTACGTTCTGGCCACCACTGCGCTCAGCCATCGCTGCGCCGGTTCGGTGTGGAAACGACCGTGCGTCCGTCATTCTCTCTCTACAACCATGCAGGTGAAATCGATCGCATGGTCGATGTCGTCCGCTCACTTGCCCGCAAATAGAGCGTCCGCGAAAGCAGAGCTGTGTGTTGATTACAGCACAGACTACGAAAGTAGATGTGCTCTCAGTAAAGCGAATTATCAAGCGTTCAACATTCTTGTTGGATGCTTGCCCGATGGAAAGCCAGCGAGAATCTGCCAGCGTGCGTTCTGAGATTCTGTTGGTTACAATGTGGCGGAGTGTCTATTCCCTCCGTCATAGCTTCTCTACCCGGAAAACAAAACATGCTGACCCGCGTGTCTGCTCTGTTTCTCGCCGCCACGCTCGTATGCGCTGGCGCAACCGATCGCGTATTTGCTCAATTAGACAACATCGAAATTACACCTGACGTTGTGTACGGTCACAAGGATGGCTTGGCACTTACCTTTGACGTTTTCCGTCCTCGTGAAAAGGCAAATGGGGTTGGGATCTTGTTCATGGTCAGCGGCGGCTGGGTTTCCACTTGGACCGAGCCAAAGCAAATCGTTCCTATGTTCAAACATTTGCTTGATGCTGGGTATACCGTCATGGCTGTCCGTCACGGCAGCAGCCCTCGCTACATAGTGCCCGAGTGTGTTGCAGATGTGCAGCTCGCTTTGAACTACATTGCCGAACACGGGTCCGATTGGAATGTAGATCCGAAGCGGTTGGGTGTGTTCGGCTTCAGCGCCGGAGGGCACCTCTCCTTGATGCTAGGAACTGTTGGTGGAACGAAGAAAGCGGGCGTTGACGGTGCGCGTGTTGCCGCCGTGGTTGCCGTTTTCCCGCCCACGGATCTTGGTCCTTACGTCGAATTGAATAATCCTCGTCGTGAACAGTTCCCTGCACTCAGGTTTGAACCATCACGCGCTGATTCCGTCTCTCCATTGAAGCATGTTGATGGGGTCGATGCTCCAACGTTGTTGGTGCACGGCGACCAAGACGAACTGGTTCCTTTGTGGCATAGCGAGAAGATCAAAGAGGCGTTCGACGGAGCCAAAGTGGATGCCAAGCTTGTCGTCATCAAAGGGGCAGCACACGGATTCGACGCCGATGGAAATCGACTCTTGGTCAAAGAGATGCTGGCATGGTTTGATGGAAAGTTGAGTGCACCCAAACCGTAGGCTAATCACTTATGCTTGCGTTTTCGTGGTTGTATGATTCGATTTTCGCGATCGCTCTTTATTTAGTGGCGATCGCGGTCGCTTGGCATTTTCTCTATCGAACTCGGCAACAGTGGGTTGTGGTATCCGCGCAGCGAACCGTTTGGATTTTCATACGGTTGCTCTTGGTGATTGCCCTTTTTTATGGAACGTGTGCAGCCACTGGATTTGCGATGTGGGTCCCGTTGGCTTTACTGGTTGGACTGGCGGTGTTGAGCTTAAATGGCCAATCGCCTGTCGGCTATCCTTCGTTGTTCGTTTGGATTGTTGTATTGCATTTCGTGCTAGGCTTCCCGGATACGGGCGAGCTGATTTTAAAACGTCCGAAAGATAACGAAACAGAGGAAGCGACATCGGATCGCAGAAAGCAATCGGAGAGCAGACAGCAAATCGTGGGAAGACGAGCGACTACGATGACTGCATTGCGCCCGATTGGGAAACTTCAGATAGACGGGATCGTTTACGATGCCAGGACCGAGTTAGGTCGATTTATAGAAGCCGATACAGAGGTTCTCATAACGAACGCCGAAAAGCCTTGCGTGCTCGTTCGAGAACTCTCAACTTGAACGGATGAATAGTACAGATGTTCGAGCGTAAAGTTACGTATGGGGGCTAGGAATTCGTGCAAAGTCAATCTCGTTCTTAAGCGAATACAAACAACACATACCATCGGGGACGAAAGATGAAATCGCTAGATCGGTGCAATCGCAGACGATGCCTTCAAATTGCGGGAGTGACGACTTGCTTGTCTTTATGGCCGAAAATCTCTTTGGCTGAAAAGGCTTCGATTACAGGTAAAAGCCATAAATTACTGAGTCCTCTCGACGAGGCAATTTCGGAATTCATGGACGCAAATAGCGTCCATGGTGCTTCGGTGGCCGTTAGTCGAAACGGCAAATTGGTTTATGCTCGTGGCTTTGGATACCAGGATGATGAGAAGCAACAAGCCGTGGAACCAGGGACGTTGTTTCGAATCGCCAGTATTTCTAAACCGATTACCGCCGTGGCTGTATTGCAACTAGTTCAAAAGAAAGCAGTCAGCCTGGACGACCGTGTTGTTGATATTTTGGAATTGGGGAAAGCGAGCGACCAACGGTGGGAGAAAATCACAGTTCGGCACCTTTTGCATCATACGGGGGGATGGGATAGCAAGGTTAGCTTCGACCCGATGTTTCACGCGCGGCAGATACGTCGAGAGATCGGTGCTTCTTTTCCGATACAGCACCATCAGATCATTCAATTCATGATGAAGCAGCCGCTCGACAGCGAGCCGGGTGTTCGGTATGCGTACTCTAACTTTGGATATTGCTTATTAGGGCGAATCCTTGAGAAGCTGAGTGGCGAGTCGTATGGGGAATGCGTTTCCAGGGCTGTTATGAAGCCGCTAGGGATAACGAGAGCGAGACTTGGCAAGACCCTTCTATCGTCCCGACATGAGGGCGAGACGATGTATTTTGACGAGCGAGAACGCACAGGCACTTGTGTCGTAGAGGAGACAGAGCAACAGTTCCCTTGGCCATACGGAGTTTGGGATTTGGAATCGATGGACTCTCACGGCGGTTGGATTGCTTCGGCAGCAGACTTGGTTCGCTTTGCTGTGGATTTTGACGTTCCCAGAAAATCGAAACTGCTTTCGGTCAATTTGGTAAACGAGATGTTTTCCTTTCCCAGCTACCCGGTAGATGGGCATACTTCTGAATTGGCATACGGTTTAGGCTGGCAAGTGCGAAAGGTGGGGCCCGATAAAGTCAATGCTTGGCATACAGGGCGACTTGACGGTACCGCTTCGTTGTTAGTAAGACGTCATGACGGCTTGAATTGGGCTGTTGTCTTTAACTCGGATGCGAATCCGTCCGGAAAGTACTTGGCCGGCTTGGTTGACCCGCTCATGCATGAGTGGGTTAATCGAATACGCCAGTGGCCCGATCACAACTTGTTCTCGGAAGTTTTGCGGAACAAAACATCGAGCTGAACTAGTTATGATCGCCTCTCGCGATAGCCAGCGCAGAGGGGATCATCGCGAGCAACTGGCGTTGAGTCAGGATGCGAACAGGCTGTCCGTCTTTGCTTCGCTCGGCGACTTGGTCTATTTGGCTCTTGGTAGCTGATTGCTCAAAGAGGGAACTGGTTTGATTTGGATTAGATTCGCTTGCTTCTGTACCCTCGTTTGCGGTTCCCATGATGACATATTGGGTTTGCATGTTGATCTTGGTCTGAACAATGGCACCGAGTTGGGTGAGAAACGACACGGAGTCGTCTCGATCGAGACCGAGCAGAGTATGAACGAGGACAACATATTTGCCAAACAGCGGGCGAGCGTCTTCGCAACCGGCGAGGATTGCATCAGCTCGTAATCGATTGCGTCGAATCTGTTCCGTAGGAGACGAAGCGGGGATTCCGTTAGCGCGAAAAAGTTTGGGTTGGTAGCGAGCCTGTGGTTCGGCAACGGTTTCGATTCGCGAACGGCGTATGGACCTCGGTTGCCTTATTTGGTCGATCCAGATGCGTCCACGAGTAAGCCCGAGCTGATCTTCGAGCGATTCCAGGGAGGTTGCCCCAAACTTTTCCGCAGAGGCAATTGCAATCTTGGCACATGCTTTGGCGTCTTCGAGGGCGTTATGGTGTTTGAAGCGAATATCGAGCCTCTCAGCGAGGGCAGCCAACCCGTAACCGGATTGCCCTGGCCAAGTTCGTTTGGCGATGAGTCGTGTGCATTGCAAATCAAAAACAGGGACAGCGATATCGTAGGCCTGACATGTGCCTTGCAAAACAGCAGCGTCGAATCCAACGTTATGAGCGATGATCACATGACCATCGATCAGCGGGCATAACTCGTCCCAAACGGCATCCCATTGCGGGCTGTTCATGACATGGCGAGGAGTGATACCGTGGACGCGGATACATTGAGGAGAAAAATAGAGACGTTGCGGTCGAATCAACCATTCGTATTCCGCAACGATCTGCCAGTTATTGACCAGCACGACCCCAATTTGACAGGCAGAATTGGAGCGGTTGTTAGCGGTTTCGAAATCGATGACAGCAATCTGAGATTCCATCCTTGGATTTCCTCCGGAAGAATTTTCGATGATTAGATTTTTTTCCAATCCACGTCGGGGACATTGTTTAGGTGGTTGGCAAATCGGGCCATTACGAACAGCAAATCGCTGAGACGGTTCAAGAACACAACGATATGCGACGCGTCGCTGACGCTTCGATCACGCGAAAAGCTGACGATCTCTCTTTCGGTGCGACGGCAGACTGTACGGGCAAGATGCAAGTGTGCTGCTTGTGTGCTACCGCCTGGCAGGATGAAATTGCGAAGCGACTTGAGATTCGATTCTAGTTCATCGATTGCATGTTCCATCTGCTCCACGTGCGTACCAGCATCCCATTTGAGGTTATGCTCTTCGGGTTCTGGGGTGGCGAGTTCCGCACCAATCGAGAACAAATGGTGTTGCACTGAACTGAGGATAGGATCGAGTTTATCGCCCAGGCCCGTTGATCTTGCGATACCGATAACGGCATTGAGTTCATCGACGGATCCGTATGCGCAGATTCTTGGATCATCTTTGGCAACACGTGGGCCGCCAAACAATCCCGTGGTGCCTGCATCGCCGGTTTTCGTGTATATCTTCATCGGTGTAGACGGCTTTATCCGTTTGGGTTTGGGTTGGTTTTGGAAAGGTGCAATATTAGTCATGGTACCAGAGGTATTTTCAAGCGGTTTTTTGATTTTTCGAAAACAAAAAAACCTTCAATTTTTGCTCATGAAACATGCCGATCGATGGGATTTGCCCAAGGGACACTTGGACGCGGGAGAAACGAAGCAGCAAGCGGCATTGCGTGAGCTAACCGAAGAGACGGGAATCACCGCAACAAGTCTTTGGATTGATCCCCAATTTGTTTATGAAAATCGGTATTGGGTATCTTACAAACGCAATGGTGGCGTCAAGCAGTTGAAAGAGTTGACGATCTATTTGGGGTTTCTGACATCGGCATTCGAAGTCGTGGTGACAGAGCATCAAGGCTATTCGTGGTTTGACTGGTCGCCACCGCATAGCATCCAATCGCAAACGATCGACCCGTTGTTAGTTCAAGTCGACGAGCACATTCAAAAACACGCTCCCTGGCCCCCTGAAATCACGCGATCCTAGTCGGACGCACTGCGAACAAGCCAAAAACCCGCTCATCCATCCCAATAGGTGCCAGGCACCTATTTGACTTGGGTGGAGATATTCGGTATGCTCTGCTCCGGGAGATTTTCATATGCCTCGTACGCCACGTGCTGAACAGTTTGACCCGAATCAAGTCGGAATTGTCCACCTTATACAACGATGCGTCAGACGGTCTTACTTGACCGGATTCGATCAATCCACGGGAAAGGACTATTCTCATCGCCGAGAATGGATCCGCTGTCGCATGGAACGACTCGCATCCGTCTTTGCGATCGATATCCTCACCTACGCGATCCTCTCAAATCACATGCATATTGTCGCTCGAACGCGACCCGATATCGTGCGAGGATGGTCCGACAAAGAAGTTGCTCTGCGATGGCTTCGCATTTTCCCAGGATGCCGAATCGACGAGCATCTCGGCGACCCAACCACGAACTCCGTCGATGCCCTCGCAAATGACGCCAATCGCATAAAGCAGATTCGCATCCGATTGTCTGACCCCTCCTGGTTCATGAAAGCACTTTGCGAACCCATCGCGAGACTCGCCAATTTCCAAGACAATGTCACCGGCCACTTCTGGGAAGGTCGCTTCAAAGCCCAAGCCATCACCGACGAAGCAGGCCTGCTCGCATGCAGCATGTACGTCGATTTGAACCCCATCCGTGCCGCGATGACAACAACCCCGGAAGAATCGATCCACACATCCGCATACGATCGCATCCAGGCACTCGACGGGAAAACCATGCAGTCCGCTGCCGTAGACCTGGTCGCGATTCCTACAGACGAAGCAGCCCGAATCATCAAAACATCCACCCCTGAG
>CAIXME010000078.1 GCA_903920425.1 uncultured Pirellula sp.
AAATCGATTCATTGATCCGCTGAATTTGACGCAAGTCGAGCTTCTCCGTCGGTGTCGCCAGCAGAAGCTAACCGAGCAGCAGACCGAGGAACTCCGGTATCTGACCCGGCTCACGATCAATGGCGTCGCGGCAGGTATGCGTACAACGGGATAGATTGGTTTAGGGCAATGGCGCAATGGCTTGTTAATTGGAATCACAATCCGATGAGCAAGCGAGCGGTGCAGAATCCTTGCTATTGCGTCGGTTTGTGATCTTGGCGTTCAGGCTCGATTTTTCACACAGAGACGCAGAGGCACAGAGAAGGCGCACAGAGAAGAGTTGAACGCAGAATAGATTTTTTTGAAATCTCTGTGGCTTGGTGGCTCTGTGTGAGACCTCTTGATCATTGCAGGTAATCGCTGGTGGGATGCCTCGCAAACGCACTTACGCATCGGTTTGTGATCTTTGCGTTCAGGCTCGAGTTTTCACACAGAGACACAGAGGCACAGAGAAGTGGCATGGAGAGGAGTTGTGATCCAAAAATGAATTCTTGAAAACTCTGTGCCTCCGTGACTCTGTGGTTAACTCTTATTAGCGCTAAGATTGGTCCACCACGAAGAACACAGTGAGTATGAAAGATGCGATTCATGTCTTCCTTCTTAATCTTCTTAATCTTCGTGTTCTTCGTGTCCTTCGTGGTAATAAAGTCTATAGCGGATTGTGATCTTCTAGTTCAGGAGCGATCTTTTACCACAGAGAAGAGTTGAACGCAAAATAGATTTTTGGAATCTCTGTGGCTTGGTGTCACTGTGTGAGACTACTTGATCATTGCAAGAAAGCTAAGACCTCAAGTATGCAGTTGCCGCTCACCCGATAGTATTACTGTTGATTCTGTTGAAGGAGTTTTGAAAGGATACGATTGCGTTGTTGTGAGGATGCGTTGGCGACTTGATCGAATCGGCCCTCGCAAGCGTCGCGTGCATCGTCCATGAACCAAGGGTGACGCTGTGCACCATTGTCCAGCAATAGTTCAAAGACTTCGTCGGCTCCTGCAACGATTGCCCAACCCGCGGGAGTGTTGTTGTGCAACTTTCCGGATCTCGCCTCGATATCAGCCCCATTATCGATAAGAGCTTTTGCCGAGACTGCGCAGTTGCTCCACGCGGCTGTGTGCAATGAAGTGGCATGGTCGTACCCGCCTCGAACATTGATTGATAGTCCGCGACCAGCCAGCATGGAAATGGCCTCCATGCGATTCCCTTTTGCCGCTGCATGCATGGGAGTAGAATCGACGCCGACCGAGAACGAAAGAATGTTGTGCACATTGTGGTCGCTACTGGGCGGAAAGAACGACTGGTTGATCCTCGCGTGAATGAGATCCGGCTTCGCATTCAAGAGCGTTTCCACTGATGGGACGTCACCGCATAAAATAGAAGAGAAGATATCTGCACTGGCTCCCGCTGCGAGCAGATATCTAGCGACCTCTGGCCTTGTCGTGCAAAGATACTGCACCGGCGTGCTGTAGTGATCAATGCATCTGCCGTCCTTGTCGGCACCGCGTTCCATCAATAGCTGTGCGACTTGCGTTGTATCTGCAAAATGGAGAGGCTGGCATCCGTCGCCGCCTCGCTCATTCGCTCGAGAAGGATCGGCGTCCAGCAATCTCAATAGAGTATCGTATTGCCCAAGGCCCGCAGCGGTGTGTGCGTCCATAGTAGCACCATGATGGAGCAAGAACTCCGCCAACGATTTGTCTCGCCGAAAGATTGCACAATGAAGTGGGCTCCATGGCCCCATGCTCCAATCGCTTTTCTTGTTCGGGTCTGCTCCCAACTCGAGAAGTGTCGCGACCAAACCCGCTTGGTTGCTGAAGCAGGCCATCGTCAAAGGCGTCGCACCAAAGTTTCGATAGTCATGGCAATTCAAGATCGTTGGATTGCCTGCAACGATCGTTCGCAATCGCTCATGATCTCCACGAGCAAGTGTCTCGAAAAACAGGATTTGATCAGGAGTGTTTCGTTTTTCCATATCAGCACTATGCGCAGCGATTGTCAATTGCGAAGTTTCAGTTGATTTTGGTTCTAGGAACTCAAGCGGCGAGTCCCTTTTGGCTACTCGCAAGTCAATCGATTCCAGATTGCATCCAGTGCCTCACCGGCGGGCATTGCCAATCGATAGTCTACCAAGTGGGATACTGTTGTCTCGCTTGGGTTGATTTCCACGGTAATCTTGCCCGCGGATTTAGCGAGGCGTACCGGAGCTTGAATGTACGGGAAAATGCTGGTTGTTCCGATGCTAAATACGACATCGAATCCCTTTTCGAGTTCGCTTTTCATGT
The DNA here is from genome assembly GCA_903920425.1 of uncultured Pirellula sp. Taxonomy (GTDB): domain Bacteria; phylum Planctomycetota; class Planctomycetia; order Pirellulales; family Pirellulaceae; genus JBKCUI01. The sequence goes on from CAIXME010000078.1 coordinate 2,319, forward strand.
GCTCAACTCCAGGACCGCGTAGGAGTTCGCCGAAAAGTACGACGTCAGGACGAACAAGTGCCCCACAAATTGGGCACTTAGGCGGAGCGGCTATTCCATCAAACGTATCGAGCGATTGAGTGAAATGGCATTTGGTGCACGACAGTGAATGCATGTTGCCGTGAACCTCGATTACATTCTTGGATCCAGCCGCTCGATGGAAACCATCTACGTTTTGAGTAAGCGTCCACACACGTAGGAAGCGAGACTCTAATTTCGCGATGACTTCATGAGCACGATTGTATCGGGCACCTTGAACAGCCAATCCGATTTGCGCGAGATACTTCCACGTTAACGCGGGGTTCTCTGCCAGCATAGATGCAGAAAGTGCTTCCTCAATAGCGACACCGTCTTCCGTCGTGTCGACATTGTAAAGCCCACCGATACCGCGGTAAGTGGGAATGCCAGACTCTGCCGAAACGCCTGCCCCGGTAATAAACAGGAGACTCCTGGCCTTTTTTAAAATGCGAACCAAGGCATCGATCGTCGCATTGTCCGGTTCGGTAATGATGGCGTCCCCTACAAAAGCTATCTGTCAGATATCAAGTTTCACATCGACGTACAGCGACAGATTCTACTCAACTTCCTTCGATCGTTGGAAGCGTTCCAGTAGGGCACGATTATGACCAGAAGCATTCGAGTCTATTTGCTGCGAAAAGGTCAGTCGTCAATGCTGTGCCGAAGATAGAAGTAGGGTTTGGACTTCATTCGACTCCTTGCGGATCGCTTATGGATCAGCCAATCTTTTCGAGCGAGTCTCGGAAGGTGGACCAGAATCGCAGGTCTCGCTCATATTGTTCTAGGGGAATTTGGTTTTTGAAACGGTCTAGATAATCAAGCCAGCCATTTGCGGAATCGCGGTATGAGTAATCGCTATTTGCCATGGGATTCATCCAATCCGGATCGCCTGGATCGCTAGAACCGGTGTACGCTCCGGATGAATCGGTGTGGATGTTAGCCAAAGTGATAGGCAAGGTCATCTGAAGCACATACGTCATGCGATCTGCTTCGGAAAGATTCTCGGTAGCTTGTTCCCAAGCTCGGCGTACGTTCTCTGGTGTGTTGCTGTCGGGAAATCGCAACGTGTACGCTGCACCGACGGCCGTGAGACCGTCGTGATTGGAATCAACTTGGGTGTCCGGGGGTAGTAGCAAATTCAACGAGGATTCGTCTGTCAATTGCTCCACACGGATCGGGTCAGCAAGGTGCTGGACCTGTTGAATCGTAGCAAGCTGGTCCGGAGATAAAGATTGCAAGTATTTCTGTGGAGTTGCATAGCCACCGTTGCGGTATGCATCCGAGATAATTTTGCCAAACTCCTGTTTCAATGAATCTGGGCTACTACCTTCTTGAACGCTGGGACTGTCCGGCCCAAACATAAACGAGTAACGCGAGGGTGCAATCGAATCAAACCAGTCTTCCCAGCTTGACACCACGCCTTCGTTCAAATTCGAATCGGATTCTGTGGCAGTAGCTGATTGATAGCCCTCCCGCCCTACTTGAGAAAGTACTGCAGAAAATGTGTCTTGAAGTCGCTCTTCTGGTGATCTTTCAGCACTTTTGCGACTTGCGAGCGAAAGCGATTCTGCCAGTGGCGAAATGGAGCGAAGATTTTCCGACGCAAGTACCATGGCGATCCCATTCGAATTGCAAATGCATTCATTAGGTTTTCAATGCTAAAGATCTCATCGACACGATGGATAGATAGTCTTGAAGAAACAAGTCGATCGAACGGGGGCCAAGGTGGATTCATGGAATGAGTGAATCCGGAACGTCGGTTATTGGTTACTTTCCTAGATCTTGGAAGCGGTCATAAGACTGATTCAAAGGGTGGTGTTCTTTTTTTCCATCAATAAGAGAAGCGACCCATTCCGAAAGTCGCAGCCCAAGCCTCCTGCATGCAGCTTGTTCTCGATCCTCGCTGGGAGATCCTGCAGCGATGGCTCCGTAGTGGGCGGAGAATTTGACACCTGTGTAATCCGTCAGGCCAAAAACGAGAAATCCATAGTTCATCAGGATCGATAGAAGCGTCATGCATGTCCATTCTTGACCGCCGCCCCATGCCCCCGCAGACGAAAAGACACAGCCAATTTTTCCGTCGCGCTTTCCCCAGTTTTCAATGGGTTGCTGATCCCACCATTGCTTCATCTGCCAGCTGACGCTGCCGTAATTCGTAGGTGACCCAAGCGCCAGTCCATCACACCATTCCAAGTCCGTATGGTCGGCGTTTGCAATGTCCCGTAATCGCACCTCTGCTCCCGCGAGTTGCGATGCACCTTCTGCAACGAGTTCTGCCATTCTTTTCGTGTTGCCAGAGTTGGAGTGATAGAGCACCAATATTTTTGACAATGGAATAGCCTTTCAGAAAAATACAACAACCCTCGCACCATCGTGTTCTCAACCTGTGGCCTCGGAGTTATTGCGAGGTGGTAAAAGTCTGCGTTCGAAATTCTTGTAGGTCTTCGAATAGGCCTCAAGTTGTAACCGAATGAATCGTACTGGAAATAGTGTTTTCGGTCTCCCATGCCAGTTGCTGCGATCGCCGGGCAATCTCAGGACAACCTGATTGCAACCCATCTGCCAATGCATTACACTTTTTTCGTGCGTATACGCACGTTCCGAAACCAGCCTCAGAAGGGACGTTATGACGGAAAAAAGTGAGTTGCCTCTTGCGTTGCGAGCCGCATATTTGGCCATGCACCGACACTCCGATGCGCAGTTTGCGGCGCATGGCGTGACTGCTGATCAGTTCGTTCTTTTGGCAACGTTGGCCCGAGGGACAGCGCTCACGCAGCGAGAGCTTGCAAGACGCATGCCGTCGGACCCTAGTACGGTGAGGGCTATGCTGGTCCTTTTAGAAAAGCAAGGGGTTGTTGAACGCGATGTTCATCCGAGTGACTCGCGAGCGCGGACTGTTGCGTTAACAGCAGCGGGAAAGCGAAAGTTTCGACAACTGTGGAATGCAGGCGAGTCCATTCGAACTCAAATGTCAGAAGCGATAGAGCCTGCGGAGGCAAGCGAGTTGGTCCGCCTCTTGACTCGAATTGCCGAATCCTTGAACCAGGGAGTTCTTTCCGCGTCTCAGCAGACCAATGAAAACGACGCGCGCGTCAGCCCCGCGTAATGATCCAAAAAGATGATCGCCAATACACTCATTCGCTCCTATGGCTTGCATTGTGCCATCAGAAGTCGGATCGAAATCGTGCACGATAGTTTCAGTTCTTCTCTCCATGAAAAGGTTTCTCGTCATGAAATGTTCACCCATGAAAATGCTCAGCATGTTAGCTGTAGTATGCTGCGTGTCGCAAATCGCGAATGCGCAAGACAACCTCGAAGGGGCGCGGCGCCCAGGTGGAATGTGGGGCCCTGTTGAATTGACGGCGGATGATATCGCGTTCAATGATGCGCCGCCTGAGGGTTTCAAGACTGCTCGTGAGGGTGCAGCCAAGGGAAAATTGGAGATGGTGACGTACGAGTCCAAAACCGTTGGCACCACACGTAAAGCCAACGTCTATACGCCTCCTGGATACACGACTGACAAGAAGTACCCCGTACTCTACTTGTTGCACGGTATCGGTGGCGATGAGAACGAATGGAACCGATTTGCAAATCCCCTCGCGTTATTCGACAACTTGATCGTGGATGGCAAGGCTATTCCCATGATTGTGGTGATGCCCAATGGACGTGCACAAAAGAATGATCGGGCCGAAGGAAATGTGATGGCGAGCGCTCCAGCTTTTGCGACGTTCGAAAGGGACTTGATAGATGATCTCATCCCAGCCATCGAATCGCAATTCTCCGTGGACAAGAGCCGCGAGAAGCGTGCGATTGCAGGGCTATCCATGGGTGGAGGACAGTCGTTCAACTTTGGGCTGGGCAACCTCGATACGTTTGCTTGGATTGGAGCATTCTCTGCTGCTCCCAATACCAAGCCTGCGGAAGTGCTGATTCCAAATGCCGACACCGCGAAAGCCAAGCTGAAGCTGCTTTGGATCTCGTGCGGCAACAAAGATAGGCTTTTCAAGATCAGTCAAAATATGCACCAGTTTTTGGCGAAAAATGGCATCGAACATGTTTGGCACGTCGACGACCTGGACCACGATGCGGTCCACTGGAGCAATAGCTTGTACTGGTTCAGCCAAAGCGTGTTTCAAGATAAAAAACCGATGCGAACCTCCGCGATTAAACCAGCAAAGGATATGCCCGCAAGCTCTGAATCCACTGCTGTGCTGACTGGTAAATGGACCGCTACCATCGACACGCAAATAGGTAAGCAAGAATACGTGTACACGATCGAATCCCAAAACGAAAAGTTGCATGGAAGTGGAGCGATGAAGCTGGAAGGGAACAGCTTCCAAAGCCAACTCAACAACGTCAAGATCGATGGCAAAAAAGTAACGTTTGAAGAAAAGCTGACGTTCAACGGTACTGAGTTGCTGATCACCTACGCTGGAGAGTTAGATGGTGACCAATTGAAACTAACTCGTAAAGTTGGCGATTTTGCTACCGAGGATTTTGTGGCGAAACGTATTAAGTAGCTATCGCTTCGAAGAGAATCACGATGGCCTAGGGTTAAGTGAATGCACAAAGCGATATCCTGATTTCACAATCAAGTATCGCGTCTAGTGCAGTTCAAATAGGCAGAAACGTGGCTGTCTGGACAACAGGACTTCGGACAGCTGCGTGATTGGTGGTTCTATTTGCAATCGGATTCGCGGAATCGGCTCGATGCGATGCGAATTTTAAGCTGGCAATAATCCATGTGCCATTGAGGCTATGAACTATGGATTACAGGTTCGAATCCGATTAGGATATCATTTGGTTGTAGACGCCGATCGTGCTTGATGTACAACCATGTTCACCGCATCTTTGTCTGTCGTTCTCGAATCTTACTAACGCTGATTGTAGCCCCCTTGCCAACGCCTGGACGCATGGGATGGGGCAAAGTCACGGCGACGGAGAATCGCACCGATTGGAAAAGAGGTATTGAACACCCGCCCAATCCCACCCCATCCTCCATCCCGAGTTATCCATCCATGCATCGTCATTCGCTGCGCCGTTCGCTTGTTGCTCTCGCACTCCTGGTAGTTTTTCCGGTCGCAGGTTTTTCCAATGGATATGATCCACAGCGATTCGAAAAGTCAGTTGTCGCGTCGGGGTTGATTCAGCCGATGGAAATGGCGATCGCGCCAGACGGGCTAATCTATTTGATTGAACTGGCGGGCGACGTAAAGAGTATTGATCCGGTTAGCAATACCGTAAAAGTAGTCGGTCACATTACCGTGACTACCATCCAAGAAAACGGTTTGATTGGGATCGCTTTGGACCCTCATTTCGCTACGAATCATTGGATGTATTTGCAGTACTCACCGCCTGATTTCTCGGGGCAGTGTATTAGCCGATTTACGATGCGCGATGGACTTATCGATCTTGAGAGCGAAGTCCCGTTGCTGCGATATGAGGAGCAACGGCAAGAGTGTTGTCATCACGCAGGTTCCATGGAATTTGGACCGGATGGAAATCTCTACATTGGAACCGGTGACAACACCAATCCGTTCGGCTCAGATGGTTTCGCTCCGATTGATGAACGGCATGACAAGTCCGCATACAATGCGAGACGGACATCAGCCAATACGAAGAGCTTTAACGGAAAGATTTTGCGGATACGTCCATTGCCAGAAGGGGGCTACGCGATCCCGGACGGCAATCTATTTCCGAAAGATGGCTCGATCGGCTTGCCCGAGATTTTCGTAATGGGGTGTCGCAATCCATGGCGGCTCAATCTGGATAAGCGAAGCGGGTTTTTGTATTGGGGCGACGTTGGGCCAGACGCAGGCGGGGACGGACCTCGAGGTCCTCGTGGCTATGATGAAGTCAATCAAGCAAAGGTGGCTGGCAACTTTGGTTGGCCTCACTTTATCGCCAACAACAAGCCATACCACGAATTCGATTTCACCAAGGGGGAAATCGGGGCAGCATTCGATCCGAACAAGCCGGTGAACCCATCCGCATTTAACTCTGGATCAAAAGATTTGCCACCAGCTCAGCCAGCTTGGATCTACTATCCCGGTGGAGACTCAAGCGAGTTTCCGGAGCTTGGGAGTGGTGGCCGGACAGCCTGTGCTGGGCCCACATTTTATTTCGACCCTTCCAACGCATCCGGTGTGCAATTCCCAGAACAATTCGATCGCTCTCTTTTTGTCTTCGAGTGGTCGAGAAACTGGATTGCCGCAGTTCATTTGAATGAAGACTCGAGTATTCAGCGTATTGAACCCTTTTTGCCAACATTCAAATTCATTCGCCCCATCGATTTGCAGTTTGATGCTCGCGGGGCTCTATACGTTCTCGAGTACGGCGAAACATGGGGTGTGAATGCCGACGCAAAGCTGACCCGATTGGAGTACCAACGTGGGAATCGGCCACCGACGGTTCAAATTCAGAGCGACCGATTCGCAGGGCGAGAGCCTCTATCTATTCAGTTGACCAGCAAGGGAACTGTCGATAAAGATCTTGATGCGCTCCATTATCGATGGAGCATTACGAAGGTGACGGATTCCCAAAACGCGATTGTAAAAGGAGATGAGTCGCAGGCTCGCCTTATCGGTTCGGACGCAATTGTAACGGCGACTTTCGAGTCGGCGGGGATCTACACTGTCAAGCTTGACGTATCGGATCAGCACGGCGGCGATTCGAGCGCGACGACTAACATCATCGTCGGCAATACGGTGCCTGAAGTACACTTTACAACTCCACGGGACGGAGACTTTTATGATGCTGGAGGTGCCATGGAGTATCGCGTCCAGATCCGCGATTCCGAAGATGGAACTTCCAATCCAAACGAAGATGATACCAACGAGTTGGAGTTCATCGATGCGGATGCGCCGAAGCGAGTCACGGTCCAGGCCAATTTAGTAACGGCGAATTCCATTGAAAATTCCGACTCCATTCCGATCGGCTTGAAACGCATTCGGGGCAGCGATTGTTTGAATTGCCATGCAATGGATCGCTTACTGGTCGGTCCTGCATTCTTGGAAATCGCGAATAAGTATCGTGATCAACCCAATGCCATCGCGGTGACGGTGGAGCGTGTTCAAAAGGGTTCTTCAGGTGTTTGGGGTAAAGTTCCCATGTTGCCCCATGCACAGCACTCACAACAAGAAATCCGAGAAATGGTGGATTGGGTATTTGCAGTGAAGCCCGACCCGTCCAGTGAAATGGCAACTGGAGTCTCCAATAGCATTGGAATTCTAAGGGACAAAGTGGATTTTGAAGGACGCGTGCGACTTACGGCGAACTATTTGGATCTAGGACGAGAGGCCATACCGCCTTTGACCGGCTCTGTATCGATCGAGCTTCGCTCTCGGACTATACAAGCTGAGAACGCTGCGGAAATTCATGGGATGCAAGTTTTGGGGGCGCACGAAGCGGTTCAAGGAAAATTCTGTGGTGCCATCAATCATGGTTCCTATATCAGGTTCGACAACGTACCTTTGGATCGAATCGGCAAATTAAAGGCGAGGGTTACCTCGGCTGGTTCCGGTGGAATCATTGAAGCCAGAGTCGGAGCCATCGACGGACCAGTTGCTGCCCGTCTCTCTGTGCGTGTCAATGGCTCATGGAATAACTGGTATGATGTGGAATCGGATTGGGGCAATTCATTGGGAGATAATGTCCCTGGAGAATCCAATCCTCAAGGAAGCCGGGGCACCGTGTTTTTAGTTTGTCTTAACGAGGCTATGCCTGGCGGTCTTATGAACATCGATTGGATTCGATTCGAAAAATAGGCTTCAGACTTCAGGTTTCAGACTTCATGATTATTCTTCGAAAACTGTTTTTGTTAGTAGCTATCGTTCCATTATTGGAGCCAACTCTTTCGGCGCAGGAAAATCGCGCTGGCGAGATGGCTGGCTACCTCATTATTCCCAACAAGCGTGTGCCAGAGTCGTTTGATGCAGGGTTTTCGATGTATGTGGGTGTGTGGCCTTTGCTGCAGCGGTATCCAGGTCAGAGCTTTCAGTCCGGATTGCCTGGTACTTGGATGTTTGCAAAACCACCAGGTGCGAAGATAAAGGATTTGTATTCAGACATCGAAGGTGGTCTAGGCTGGTGGCGCGACACCGAGTACGCCACGGAGACGCCCAAGTTCATTATGGGTGGTGTGGCTCCTAATTTTTCCGAGTGGTCCAACGGTCCGGGTGCGGGGAAAAATCGTGACTGGTCAGAATCGATGGGCAAGTATGGCGTGGCGCAGTTGAGTCCATGGTTGCTATGGCCGCCCGATGGATTGAATCTCAAGCAAGGTATGCAGGGGGAGTGGCTGGGCTATGGTTATCTTCCGTTGCCGCTCACCGATGAGAAGACCACAACAAATGGCAAAGAAGTCCCAACTGGAAATCAGTGCTGGACCTTGTTTTTGAACTCAAAGAATTTCAAAGGGCCCGTTGCCTTTTTTACTCCTTATTTTTGGTCCAAGTCTGCGATAGAAAAAGAACCATTCGTTGGGCAGTTGCTCGATAGTCGGCCGTCGGATCCAAACCGTGCCTTGCAGATGGAAACGCAGCACATCCCATGCGTGCTTGCTCAAGCGAACAATGGTGATACCTACGCGCGTGTAACGCCAGTTCAATTTCCCTGTGATCAGAATGGCCAGTCATCGCTTGTGCACCAGGTAACGTCCTACAACCGAAAAGCATTGTGGGACGGGGTTCAAGGTTGGTTCTCTGGAGGAACTGATTGCGATGGCAGAATTGATGCAGATGCTTCGGTCGTGCACACCTTCGGCGAAGGTGGATATGCAACTTGGCAAATTTACCCCGAAGGAACTAGGAGTAAAGAAGATAAGATGAAAGTAGATTGGAACAAGTTTGGCACACCGGCCATCCAGGGTTCCAATACCTTTGGATATCGTTGGAACGAAGACTGGATCAAGACTGAGGAATCAAAAGAAAGAAAGCTAGTCGTCTTGCCCGAGTTCTATCGGTTGGACAAGACGGACGGTGCAAAGCCTGTTTGGATTCCGATTCGTGCCGACGAAGTCCCCGCTGAGACCGGCCTAGCGAGCGTCAGCTTCCCACCTCGTCGCAACAAATCCCCCAAAACGTATTCCACACCCGACCAACCGGATAGCAGTTGGATGACGCCTGGTCCAAAAGCAGGGCCGTTCACCGTCGAACTGGGAGATGGAAGCGAGTTGACGTATAGCTGGTATCGTTTTGCAGACCAGCCCGCTTTGTTAAACGCGGATTTGTCCGCCGACGAACGCGAACAATTGCAAAAACGAGTAGAGAAGTTACATGCTCGATGGGGCAAGGATCGCGATTATTTGCCACCACCTGCTTCTGGTGAGCTTGCAGAAATCGATCCTGCGTTGGTTGTTGCTCCACCACCAGGTTTCGAAATCGGCTACGTACCGATCGTCACTCGACAACAGCCGGGCAAGGGCTATCCAAAAAAGTAACCAACAAGCTTCGATCGCACCCGCTACTTGGGACAGGTCTGCGTTGCGTTCTCGTGACGCAACAAGGCGTTACTCGCTATCGCTCTCTTTCTCGAGTGGTGCAACAAAGTTATGCCATTGGTAACCATCCGGTAGTGTTTCGGATGCAGCAAACTCTAGATGCAAGATTCGACGATGCAGGAGCGTGTTCGGGCTTGATGAGCCACTGGCGTGCGTTATCAAAGGTCGCATGACCAGAACGTCTCCTGGCTTTGCGTGGATCGTCACTTCCCGATCTGCGCCTACGCCGATACTGTCGCTATCAACATGAGAACCAGGAATCACGCGCAAGGGGCCGTTTTCATCCGTCACTGGATCCAAGTGGATACGCAATGTTAGCATCTGTTGCAGAAGGGAATCGCAGGCGATCATGTGGGGAACGCCGGCTTTTACGGTCGGTCGCGAGAGCCATGGAGAGGGCGATCCCGCTAGATGTTCCTTGACCGCAATCGAAGTGTCCTTGTGCCACGGCAGACTCCACGTGCGCTCGGGAGGCTTGTCGAAAAACAAAGCCCGCACCAGTCCAAAGCCAGGACCAAGTTCGGTAAAGAGCAGGGACAAGAGTACATCGACTTGCCAAACGGTAGTGACCTCTGGTACGGACTCAATGAGATTCCTGGCTGCGTAAATGTGCCCTCGGCTCGAACGGGCTCGAACGCTTGGTGAATCGTCGTCGAAGGTTTCATCAAAAACGGTCAAAAGTCGTTCCACCATCTCTGTTGAAATAGCGCTTGGGAGTACGAAAAATCCATCGCGTTGTAGATTCCATCCCGTGGTTGTCATCGTTGTATCCTGTTGCATTGGCTAACTGCTTTGCATTGTGAATCTGACAAAAGCAAATTATCTAGAGGGCCACTTCCAACCGTACTGGCTCAGCAAATCGCCATCTTGGAGCACCGTCGCTCCTTCGTCTTTTTCTAGCTTTATCGGGATGCATCGATCGTCTTGTTCCAATTCTCGGACCAGGATCGGGTTGTGGCTGACGACAATCACTTGGCTGTTCTCTGCTGCCAATTGGATCAGTCTGGCCAAGGCTGGGAGCAAGTCGGGATGGAGGCTATTCTCAGGTTCGTTGAGTACCATTAACTCGGGCGGTCTGGGAGTTAGCATCGCCGCAACGAGCAGCAAGAATCGTAAAGTGCCATCGGACAATTCTGAGGCGGTAAGCACACGCAGGATTCCTGGTTGATCCAAAGCGACTTGCATAACCGAGTCGCCCGTTTCAATTCGAATTCTCGAGCCGGGAAAGGCGTCATCGATGGTTCGGTAAAGTCCATCGTGATCTCCAATCTCAATAATCGTTTGTAGCGCTGCGGCCATATCGCTACCATCTCCCGACATGACTGGTGTAAACGAAGCGATCGAAGGTCGACGTGCGGGGGCTTTGCTATCGACACGAAACGTATCATAGAATCGCCAAGTCCGCAGGCTTTCACGGAGCACGATCAGCTCGGGTGCATTAAACGGATCGGCGTAGTCGGACAACATGCTGGCATGCCGTGACAGTGAGAGATCCACTTCTGTCCATCTTCCACCAGCAGCCCGCGTGCGCAGCGTCGAATTACGTCGGTCTGCGCACAACGATTTCGAATCCATCACTGGGCCGTTCCAGACGCATTCGCGTTTCATCTCGGGATCCAAAGAGAATGCGGAACTGGAGGGGATTGGCAGGCCGAGGTCCAGGCAATAAGTGAACGAATGCGAAGAGAACCCCAGTCGCAAACTGACGGGCTCTTTACCATTCGAACGCTGGCCTGCCCATCTTACTGAGCTGAAGCCCCCTTCACGTGCAAGCGATTCTGCGAGACGCCCTGCAGCCGCATCCGCAATCAATTTGAGGGCTCGGTAAACGTTGGATTTACCTGAACCATTCGCGCCAGTCACGATATTGAGCTGCCCGAGCCGCAACAGGATCGACTTTATCGAACGATATCCGGAAATAGCGATTTGATCGATCAAGGTTCTTAGGGTTCTGTGCGTAATGGGCGCTGATGCATTGAGAAGCTGCAGTTCCGGCCAATTATAACCGTTTCGATTCCGCATGGCCCCACTCAACCTTAACCTGGCATACATGAAGATGGCCGACGGAAGGCGGCTTGTTTTATTGTTTTAACGAGGGTTGGGCATTGAGCGGCGGGGATTGTTGCAAATCGCAACACCGGGTTGTTTTCGAACATCTGGTATTCTCGTTTCATCGCAATGAAACATGAATTGCGGACAGAAAAGGCGTGCGTAGGAGCAAGGAAAATGCGACTTGATCGCAATTACTAAGATGTTGGATTGCCTTCGCTTTGTTCTGTTGGCATAGGGTTTGCTTGTCGGGTTGGTATCGCGCGCTGCTGGAAAAACAGAGCTCTGTCTCAATAGATGCCGCTGCGTCAGATGGTTATCAAATTGGCGATGAACCCATTGGATTAGAAATGAAGAGCATGATGAAATCGAATCGTCTTTGGATTGGATGTTGGGTCTTGGGATTCGCATGCGCGAATGATGGGCTGTTCCATTATGGTTATGCACAGGGCCCGAAGCCTGGTCCTGCGATCACTGCAGCCAACACCGCAGATCCGAGTCTCCTCGCTGCTGTCACCATTTCGGATGAACCACGATACATCGATCCCATCGCGCTAGTACCGGAGGTGTTGAGAGCGAAAGTGACTCATACCTTCCAAGAGGTTCCGCTAAACGAAGTTGCGGCATGGATTCAAACAGAGACCGGCCTGAATGTTGTCCTCGACGAGCGGGCCTTGGACGAGCAAGGTGTTCTGCCCAGCGAACCACTGAGTGAATCGCTAACCAATGTCCCTTTGTATCAATTCCTAGATCGATTGGAACGGATAGGAGTAGACTGGAGTTTTGACGCAGGATTGGTAACCCTACAACCTCCGCAGGCAAGCCTTCGGAATGTACAGTACAACATCGGGGACTTGCTCGATTTAGGGTTTAAGCCGGAGACCTTGATTTCTGCTCTGACCTCGACTGTTGAGTCGAATTCGTGGGTGGAAAGCGGCGGAGTGTGCACAGCAGTACTTCTCGGAGATGTCTTGTTTGTTAGACAAGTCCCCCGAACCCATCGTCGCGTTGTTGCGTTCCTCGAAGCGCTTCGCCATCCATCTCGACGAACATGGATCGATGAGCCAAAGGAGCATGCAATCGTGGTTTCCACGCTGGAAACAGAGGCGAGTGTTCTGTTCAAAGGAACATCATTGTCGCAAGCCATCCAGTCGCTTGCTGATCAATATAAATTAAACATCCGTTTGGATCGGGTGGCGCTTCGCAAGGCTAGGATCTCGGAGCGTTTGCCAATATCCATCGATATCCGTAAACAATCGATTCGAACCATTTTACAAGTATTGACGACGCAGCATCATTTGGCTTGGTTCTATCGAGATGGTGTCCTTTGGGTCACAACGCAGGAAGAGGCAGCGGGGAAAGCAAAAATCGCGGTTTTCGACGTGCGCGATCTGTGTAGAAACATGTCCGATTGCCGCAAATTGCAGAATGCGATCGAGCAACAATCAAAACCCGATAGTTGGCAGTCGGCTGGCGGAACGTCTGTCATTTCCTTTCCAACTTCCGGAATCATGGTAGTGACCCAAACGGAGCCAATCATGGATGAGGTATTGAATTTGTTGGAGAACTACCGGTCAGCCCTTAAGAACTCCAAGAGACGGATATCCCAAGACGTGGATCCCGAGGGTTATGAAACCAAGTACTACAGGTTGCCAACGGTAATCGCCGTGGATCTTCAAAGCGTGCTTCCGGAACTCGTCGCGAAAGAGAGCTGGTCTGACACCGGAATCGAAGGGGCGTTGGGAACCATCCAGATATGCCGCTCCAAAAGCGAGTTACGAAATGGCCCAGACAAAGCAGCCCCTCCGGCGTTAGAATCCTTTTCGGTGCTCATCATTCATCAGAAGCGTAGGATTCACACCGAAATCTTGGATGTGATACGCAAGATTGAAGAAGGGAATACGCAGCCAGTGGTTCAAATGGGCGCTGGGATGGGTGGCATGGGCGGTGTTGGCATGGGAGGCATGTTCTAGTTTCAATCGACCATGATTGCCCTAGAGACCAGAACAATCAGAATCCGTTTTCTCGCAATCGCGCTTGCCGCTCTTGTTCTTCTTGGTAAGCGACGTCGATCAAATGCAAAACGGTATCGACATCAGCAGCCTCTGTCGGGAACTCAAAATGCCCTGTTAGTTTCAGGTCGGGACGGAGCTCATTCTTTTCAAACAACTCCCAAATTTCTTCCGCGTAATGAGTGCCCATTAGCTCAGGCGCAAATCGTGCGTAGTACTGAGTCATGTTTTCGACATCGCGTTTCAGCATGCTCTTTGCGCTATTGTTGGCCGCTGCATTGACGACTTGAGGCAGGTCAATAATCACAGGTCCTTTTGCATCTTGAAGAACGTTGAATTCCGAGAGATCGCCGTGGATAAGACCAACACACATCATTCGCAACACAAAGTTCATGACCGTAGCGTGATCCCGTATCGCCTCATCTGGAGATAACGTGATGTCATTTAGTCTGGGCGCGACGTCGCCATCGGCTCCGGTGATCAGTTCCATCAGCAGTACCCCACCGTACAGACCATACGCTTTGGGGACTCGCACACCAGCCGCAGCTAAGCGTGTCAATGCGTCTACTTCTGCCCGCTGCCAAACCACCTCCTGTTGGTCCCTGCCGAATTTAGATCGATTCTCCATGGCCCTTTGTCGGCGTCCATTACGAATTTTGCGGCCTTCCTGATACTGGACCGCTTTCTTGAAGCTGCGATCGGCGACGTCTTTGTACACCTTAGCGCAGCAAATCTCCTGGCCGCAACGCACTAAGAACACTTGAGCTTCTTTCCCACTCATCAACGAACGAATGACTTCGTCCACCAAACCGTCATCGATCAACGGTTGAATACTCTTGGGAACTTTCAAGACATAGCTTCTTTTGTGTTATGGGAAATTCTAAGGAACTGAACTATACCATTTGGGGGGCGTTGCGGTTATGCCAAGATTCGTTGTTCTGCGTTTAAGTAGAAGTATAGGCACTTCGCCAACGGTGCAGGAATCAACTATTGCCTTTGCTGTAGCTAAATGAAGAACTCAATGATCGTTTCGTGAAAGGAATCGAACGCCGGCCAGATCCAAACGGTCCTGCGCTGAAGAACTCCACAGCAAGGTTTTTTTACCGACACTTTGTATCGAGGCGAATTTACAGTCCCGATTGCCAGTGGCATTGGTACTTTCGGGTCAATGCCATAAAAGTGCGTCGCATTCTGGGGCTCGCGATCGCCGGGCATGAAAATGGCGGAAAGCTTGCTCAGAGATAAAATTCGGCGTCTTTTTTGGGATTCGTGTCAGACTGCGAGTTCAAGTAGAGTTTAGTCCTGTGGAGACCCAATTATGACCGAATTTCCAGATACTCAATCCTTGCTGCTGGCGAATATCCAGTCTTTCGAAAATCGAGAGGCTTGGGAAGAGTTCGTACAGGTGTACCGTCCCGTAATCTACAGGATGGCGAGGCGACGTGGGATGCAGGACGCAGACGCACAAGACCTTGCGCAGGACGTTTTGATACGGATTTCAAAGTCGATCGAAGGATGGGAGCGGCAGCATGGAATCCGGTTCCGTCACTGGCTGCGAAAGGTAGCCAGCAATGCGATCGTCACGGCGGTAACGAGGTCCAAGCCTCGTGATATCGTGCAAGGGTCGGCGGCTGAACCATTCTTAGATTCGGCTCTTGAAGAGTCTGCTGCAACCGATGAACTCCATGCAGAGTGTTTACGGGAACGTTATTTGCGCGCTGCAAACATGGTGAAGCTCGACGTTAGTCCCGATACCTGGTCTGCTTTCGAGCGGACTGTAATTCAAGGGGAGTCTTGTGAAGTAGCCGCTGAATTCCTCGGCAAGTCGATTGGCACCATCTATGCGGCTCGCAGTCGCATTCTAAAGCGATTACAAGCGGAAGTTCGACGACTGGAAGGTGACGTGCAATGAACGCCAATAAAGACATGATGCCTTCAACCGAATGTGATCTTCAGCGGATTAGAGATTTTCTCAAATCCGATCATTACCACATAGAGGATCATGAGCTGATTACTCACCTCGATTCCTGTTCTGCTTGCCGGCAGTATCTTGAAGAGCAGGCAGGGGAACCCGAGAGGTGGCAGCAAGCGACTCAGTTGCTGCAAACCTGCGAATACGACCAAGCCAGCCGCGTCGAATTTTCTGCTGCAACCCAAAGCGATGCAGACAGCAAGCAACCGTTGGTTGTAAAGGACGTCATCGAGATGCTTGTCCCCTCCGAATACCCAAACCATCTTGGGCGGCTTGGTGCATATGAAGTCACTGGTGTGGTTGGTGTCGGAGGAATGGGCGTTGTTTTGAAAGCGATCGACTCATCGCTTGACCGTGTTGTGGCGGTAAAAGTGATGAATCCAAGATTGGCTCACCACGAGAATGCTCGCAAGCGGTTTGCCCGCGAAGCAAAGGCTGCTGCAGCAGTATTGCATCCCAACGTCATTCCGATCCACAGTGTTTCTAGTGGATCTACATTGCCGTATCTTGTCATGTCGTATATTCGCGGTGGCTCTTTGCAAAAGCGCATCGATCAGGAAGGATCATTGCCGTTAATCGAAGTATTGCGCATCGGTTCGCAAATCGCAGCTGGGTTGTCGGCTGCTCATGAGCAAGGATTGATTCATCGCGATATCAAGCCCGAAAACATCCTACTAGAAGAAGGCGTTGAACGCGTCACGATCACTGATTTTGGTTTAGCTCGCTCGGTCGACGATAATACAATTACGCAAATGGGGTCCATCGCAGGAACACCCCAGTACATGTCTCCTGAACAGGCTCGCGGCGAACAACTTGATCAGCAAAGCGACTTGTTTAGTCTGGGGAGTTTGCTTTATACACTGTGTACTGGCAAACCACCTTTTCGCGACGATACCTCGTACGGGGTAATGCGAAAAATCATCGACGAGGTTCCGACGGCAATCCACCACGTAAGCCCGGGAACACCATCCTGGATGGTCAAAATCGTCGATCAGCTGATGGCAAAGAAAAAAGAGAATCGGTTCGCATCAGCCAAAGCGGTACACGAACTGCTTGAAAACTGCCTCAGTCATGCGCAACAGCCATCGGCTTGTCCATTGCCAACAAGTCTGCAGTCGCAACCAATAACCATAACCACGCGGGGTAGAAAGAACGCAATCCTATCCGTCTTATCCGTCCTTGCCGTCGGCATCGTTTTCCTGGCTGCAATTGCAGTACGCCAATACACTTTGCCTTACTCGGCATCGCAATACAGTATGTCGTCAATTCTGATTGGCGAAGAGGGCGAATCGTTGGCACCGGAACAGGCTTCAGAGGTCAGCGGACGAGTCACGTTCGGAGATCGTGAACGAATACTTGGCACGTGGGAGGTTGTAAAAACGCCCACGCGATGGGCAGGCCAGGAGAAGAGCAATCGGATCGGCGAGTGGCATACATTCGCAACAAGCTCATACGCCCTCCAACGGTCTGGGATTGCGCCGTCCAAAGGGGAGTGGCGTTTGGACGATTCGGTCAGCCCGCGGCGAATAGCATTCGATTTCGACGGCGCAGAGCAAAAGGCGATATACAAAATCGAGGGTGATGTCTTGAGTCTGTACTATGTAAATGGAAAACGCGACTACCCGAAATCGTTCCCTTCGGCATGGAATGTATTTGATAAAGGTGTGTTGTTGATTCTACGTCACAACGAGTATGCGGACGTCGAGTTTGATTTCGACGCGTTAACACCTGGGGAAGCAAACTTGATTGCGAAGCATTCGGCAAGGATTTCCCTGACTCGTCTGTCAGAAATCACCCCGGAGCTTGCGTCAGTACTTTCTACAGGGCCAGGTAACTTGTCATTACCAGCGGTGACTGATTTATCGCAAGAGACCGCGCGATCGCTTGCGACCAAGAGATCGGGTTGGCTAGTATTACCTGGGCTGAAAAGAATAACATCTGAGGCTGCAACAGAACTTGCGATGGCAACGTGTGCATTGGACCTGGGAATAGAGGAGCTCAGCCTCGGAGTAGCGCGTGCATTGGGCTCTCATACTGCAGCACTCTCCTTAAACCGAATTCGGACAATCACGCCGGAGGCTGCCGCAGCACTCTTGAGCGGTAAGCGATGGTTGCAACTTAGTGGTCTAGAGTCGCTCAGTGTCGAAGTTGCCTCTGCATTGTCACAGCACCAAGGTTGGCTTTCGCTGAACGGACTGAATGCAATCTCACCAGAATCCGCCGATGCATTGGCCTCGTTTCATGGTGTCAGCCTTGATTTAAATGGCCTTCAAAATTTGGATGTCGCCATCGCTGAACTACTTGCAAAGGTGAGAACATCTAATCAGTTCAGTTTAAACGGCTTGAGAACGCTCAGCCCAGAGGTTGCAGCAGCGCTCGTCTCTGGCGGACACCGCCATTTGAGTCTGCAAGGTATTGAAGCCCTCACAGATGAGTCACTCACGATACTGCGACGACATCAAAGACGACTGACCGAAGGCAATACAGGCGAGATGCTGTTGCCTGCGAAGTTTCGGTTGCCAAACAACCAGTGAAACAATGCGTTGCTCATGGCGTATCGTCATCGAACAAGGACAATTGCCGGTACTCTGATACCTTTTTGGGCTTGGGCAATGGATCGCGTTTCTTGCGGGACCCATGCTTTATGAATACCCGCTGAGATTCCTCTATCGCTGGTGCGCTTTGACGAATGGCAAATATCTTTTCACGAGCCGCTTTGTATGCAAGTCGATGATCGACAATCGGCATCGGGTAGTCCTCCCCCACGACGCAGCCGACGCGGGACTGCAGACTCAAGGGCATCTTGTGAGGTTCCGCAAGATGTTCGTCGGGGACCATCGACAGTTCGGGTACAAACTTTCTGATGAATTGGCCAGTCGGGTCGTGATCGATAACTTGTTTTGCGGGCGAGTAGATTCGAACCGAGTTGATGCCAGTCGTTCCCGATTGCATTTGGCATTGCGAAAAATGGATCCCCGGTTCGAAATCTAGAAAGTGCTTGGCAAGATAAACGGCCGTTGGACGCCAATGAAGCCAAAGGTGGTTAGCGGCAAAGGACATCAGCATGGCCCGCATCCGGAAATTGATCCAGCTATGTTGGCTGAGTGCCCTCATGCAGGCATCGACCATCGGATAGCCGGTCTTTCCCTCTTTCCAGGCTTCGAAGTAGTCTTGGTTGAAATCATTCTCGCGCAGGCCATCGTAAACACGATTCATGTTACGGAACTCTAGCTCCGGTTCATCTTCTAGTTTTTGCATGAAATGGCAGTGCCATGCCAGTCGAGACGAAAACGAATTGAGCGAATTTAGCCATCGTGAATCGAAGGAGCCGGCGTGAGCTTCTCGAAGCTCACGTTGTCGGGCTATTAATCGATGGTGCACACTCCTAACTGAGATACAACCCCAGGCGAGATAAGGGCTGAGGCGGCTACATGAATCCCAAGAAGTCACAGGACTCGACATCGACTTGCGATAGTCAACGCCCCGCGTTGTCAAAAACGATTCCAGAGTGTCGAGTGCTTGAGACTCACCCCCCGGCTGCAAGTTTGACTTTTGCGTTGGGGCCAGGCCGAGTTCCTCGCCTGTGGGCAGACGTCCCCAATCAAATTCGTTGGGGATTTGGATTCGTGCCGGAGGTTGAGCGACCGGTTCTCTCATTCTCTGTTGCCAAAGATCAGCCCAACCATTTCGGCCCTTGAGGCGTCTCACGACTCCATTGTGATGGTACTGCTGCCAGTCGATTCCTGCGTTTCGAGCCCATTTAGATACAAGCCGATCCCGATCGTAGGTGAAGCCATTACCTGTCTCTTCATGAGAATAGAGTTTGGCGATGGTAAAATCACGGGAGATGTCGACCAGGACGTCGGGTAGTTCGCCGACCCGAATAGCCAAACGTCCGCCGAGCTCTTCCAATTTTGCGGAGAGCTCATGCAGCGACTGCCTGATGAAGTCGAAATGGGATCTGTCCATTTCGGGCATCGCCCATAGCTTGGGTTCGAAAACATAGAGTATGACGGTCTGGCCAGCTTGACACGCCTCCGTGATTGGCCTGTGATCGCTGAGCCTTATATCACGCTTGAGCCATACTAGATGAATTGGAATCCGTTGCACAACGGTGCCTCGTTTTTCGTTCGAGTGGTTTTTCGCTCTGAAATCCTTGCGAAGACAACTTTTTTACTCAGTACAAGATATTGCACTGTCAAGTTCGCGTTTTTCATACTGGTACCGGAGAAACGACGCACAATCCCCATGTTGTTTCTGATTTGGATGGGGAGGGGCAGCTCTTGTGTACGCATCTTTTTCGTCCGTTCCACCCTGAAAAAAGGCTAGCATTACTTCGGTCGCCTTTTCCGCGTTCCGCTTTTCATGTGAGCTTGATTTACTCGCCTAAATTTCGTAGTTTCCCCCGCTTGTCGTGCTCATTTAATTACTCGCGGTTTACGGAAACCAAGCGATGCCCAAACGCATACTTATTGTTCGACTTTCAGCGATCGGCGATTCGTTGCTGAGTGTGCCCGTGCTGAATGCATTGAGGCGGAATTGGCCGGACGCGGAGATTGGTTGGGTGATCGAAGGGGCTTCTGCACAACTCATCCAGGGGCACGCCGCGTTGGACAAACTTTTTGTCGTATCCAAAGCGATGTTCAAGTCGCCACGCAAGCTATGGGATTTTGGCCGCACACTCAAATCTTGGAAGCCAGACGTCACAATCGATTTGCAGGGACTAACCAAGAGCTCTCTGTTGGCCTGGCTATCAGGTGCAAAAAGTAGGCTCGGTTTTCATCGCGACCAATACGATGGTCGAGAGTTGAGTACATGGTTCAACAATCAACTGTTTCAGCCTGATTCAAAGCATATTGTCGACCGCAGCATCGATCTATTGGGACTGCTGGGTATTTCTGACAAACGGGTAGAGTTCAATCTTCCGGAGAAGGAACAAGACGCCCATTTTGCCGAAGATTTGCTGCGTTTTGAGCATATCGAAGGTCGTTACGGCGTGATCAACGTGGGAGCTGGATGGCCATCCAAGATCTGGCCGTCGGAGCGATATGCGGCTGTTGCACAGCACTTGGGGGAGCACTGGGGGATTCGTAGTCTGATACTATGGTCGGGGCCACAAGAGCGTTTGGCTGCAGAACAAGTCCATGCGCTTTCTGGTGGTAGCACTGTCATTGCTCCTGCGACGAGTTTAACTCAGTTGTCGAGTCTCGTACGCCGCGCGTGCATATTCGTGGGTTCCGATACAGGGCCCATGCATTTGTCGGTTGCGCTTGGGACTCCCACGATCGGTATGATCGGACCCATGCCAATAGAGCGAGTAGCCCCGTACGGTTCCCAGCACATTGGAATTCAGCGAGAGCGATTGCCCGAAAGTCGGCAGTCGGATCGGAAAAGTGATTGTGCGCCGATGTTGTCTATTCAAGTGAACGATGTACTGCAAGGCTGTGACCGAATCATGATGCGAATTACAAAACGAGAGACGGTAGCAGCATAACGAGGAAAGCTGGATTGATTTCCATGCTTGTTTCCTAGTAAAACCCATTGGGCCCCGTAGATACGGTAAAGCCTGTGAACGAACTGTTTTGGAAAGGATTCCGAATGACCTCGATTGATCTACCTACCCTGGCCAAGCGGGTTCAAGGCGAGTTGTTTTCCAGAGACACCGGTGCCGTCATAACGGGAGCGTCTCCACTGGCTGACGCTCAACCTGGGCATATCACCCTGATCGATAGCGAGAAGTACTTGCCTCGATTGCAGGAATCTCAAGCATCCGCATGCATCACGAACCAATCGTTCCCTGATTTGTCGATAGCGCAGATTGTTGTGCAAAATCCGCACGCTGCGTTTACGCAGATTTGCCAGTTGTTTCGACCGCAATGCGTCGTGACGCGGAGATGTGGAGTGGATGCGATGGCCAGTGTTGCGGCCAGTGCACGGGTCGATTCGAAAGCGTTTGTGGATGCGTTTGCAAGCGTGGCAGATGATTGTGAGGTCGGCGAGGGAAGCCATTTGCATAGTGGCGTTCGGGTCATGAACGGATGCCGCATCGGAAAAGACTGCCAATTGTTTCCTGGCGTGGTGCTCTATCCAGGTACCATCCTCGAAGACCGTGTTGTATTGCACGCCGGAGCGGTTGTCGGATCGCATGGGTTTGGCTATCGCATGGAAAACGGGCGGCATACGCCGACTGCGCAGCTAGGTTGGGTGCATATAGAAAGCGACGTCGAAGTCGGTGCGAATACCACCATCGACCGAGGAACATACGGCGCCACACGCATAGGTTGTGGGACCAAGATCGATAACTTGGTAATGATCGCGCACAATTGCAACATCGGAAAGCATAACTTGATTTGTTCCCATGTTGGCATCGCTGGGAGCGCAAGCACAGGTGATTACGTCGTCCTGGCCGGACAAGTTGGCATCCGAGATCATATTCACATCGGCGCGAGGACTATGGTCGGTGCACAAGCTGGCGTGGTAGCGGATACGGGCGAAGATAAAGTCATGCTCGGTAGTCCAGCGCTTCCTCGCAATGAACAAGCCTTGATTTTCGCTGCCTTGAATAGGCTTCCAGAGATGCGAAAGACCGTCAAGGAGTTGTCGCGACAAGTTGATAAACTCGCACCGAAGATCAAGCCTGAAGCATGAGTTCCGAAGCGATAGGTATCGTGGCTGGCTGGGGTGAGTATCCTCTCGAAGTCGCCAGAGCACTGCGAGAAAAAGGGCACACAGTTGTTGTTGCAGCAGTGCACGACCATGCATCCAAAGAGATCGAGCAGTTAGCGCACTACACCAAATGGATTGGTGTAGCAAAGCTGGGCGGAATGCAACGATTCTTTAAGCAGCATCAGGTTGAGCATGTTTGCTTGTCAGGGAAGCTCTTTAAAGATCGCATTTTGTTCCATGGTTGGGGTTGGATGGATCATTTTCCAGATTGGGAATGTGTCATGACGATGCTGCCTTTGTTCTACTCACGCGCCACAAATACCTCGGACGATTCCTTGCTGGGAGCGGTAGTAGCGTCCTTTACCAGGAAGGGGATCAAGACTATTCCCGGAACAGAGTTTGCTACCCAATTGATCGCCGATGCCGGCGTCCTGACTCGGCGCAAGCCGACCAGCAATGAACTCGCTGATATTGAGTTCGGTTGGACAATCGCCAAGCAGATGGGAGGTTTGGACGTTGGGCAAAGTGTCACGGTCCGCGATCGAACCATCCTGGCGGTCGAGGCTATCGAAGGAACGGATTCATGTATCGTGCGAACGGGACAGATCTGTCCTCGCGGAGGATTCTCTTTGGTGAAAGTTTCGAAACCTCAGCAGGACATGCGATTCGACGTTCCCACCATCGGGCCGCAAACGATTGAGAAAATGGCTTTGGCTGGAGGAAAGGCGATCGCAATCGAAGCTGGCAAAACGATCTTGATCAATCGAGCCAAGACGCTCGAAATGGCGGAATCGCACGGAATTACGATTCTGTCTAGAGTCTAGTTTGCGGTCGGCAAAGAGGTCTCCATTTGGTGTCGCTCGATTTCTAGCATATGACGATTCTTGTTATCATTCGATGAGAAATATTTGCCAAGCTGGGCATGTAGACTACGAATGGGGGATTACACTATTTTAAACTTTGTCTTTGGCGGCGATTGGTTTGTCGCGTAGTTGTGTTAACTCGGATGGTTCTCAAGTATCTTGTATTCCAATAAGAACACCGACAACATTATCGAAATCCAGGGGCTCTCCAAAAGATACCGTGGGCAGTTTGCACTCAACAATGTAGACATCACAGTCCCCGTCGGCGTGACCGGCTTGCTCGGCCCCAACGGTTCTGGCAAAAGTACGTTTATCAAAACGATACTTGGGCTGGTCCGGGCGGAAAAAGGCCACGGCACAGTGCTCGGTATGGCTTGGCCTCGTCTCGTGAAAAAGCTGCGAGATAAAATCGGCTATTTGCCTGAAGATGATTGTTACATCCTGGGCCTTCAAGGTGTCGAGTGCGTGCAAATGATGGCGAGGCTTTCGGGGCTGCCTACCACAGAAGCCTTGAGACGTGCCCATGAAGTTCTCGATTTTTGCGATGTTGGACAAGAGCGGTATCGCAATGTCGAAACGTATTCAACAGGTATGCGTCAAAAGCTGAAATTCGCACAAGCATTGGTGCACGATCCGCAAATGATCATCCTCGATGAGCCAACAACCGGCTTGGATCCAACGCAACGCGAGGAGTTTCTCGATCGTATCCACGACCTAGCCCATCGTTTCGAAAAATCAATCTTGCTGTCGACACATATCTTGCATGATGTCCAGCATGTTTGCGATCAAGTAATCATTTTGGTTCGCGGAGAGGTCCGGTTATGCGACACGCTTGAAAACCTGCAGCGACCGACTCAATCCGGCGTGCGAATCAGCGTCATCCATGATGGCCTACGATTTGCAGAATCGTTGCGACGTGATGGATATGACGTGCAATGCGATAGCGACCAAGAACTGCGAATCAACGTCAAGGGCTCCCAGTCTTTGCAGTCCATATGGGCAGCGAGCAAGCGAGAGAGTGTTTTGATCCAGCGTATGGACGAAGCACGCAATTCGCTGGAGGCCTCATTTATCGAAATCGTGAGCGAGAAGAAACATGCCCATACTTGATCTCGGTTATCGGCCTTGGACCGGGGCCCGTTCAGGGGAATGGTGGCGATGGTCTGTTGTTGCTCGTACTGGCATATCCTTGGTTTGGCGAGGGACCTGGGTGAAGCGGATTTTGCTTTTCGCTACGATTCCCGCGTTGATTACGATGTTTGGCGTGGGAGTCTTTGAGCAAGGGACACGCGACGAAAGTTATCGAATCGCGTTCAATCGCTTCTTGATGGAACGCAATAGGGAGATGGGACCACGCGGCCGCATGAGCGAAGTAAAGGAGTTGATCGTTGACCCGTCTTCGCAACGCCACTTTGGATGGTCCAATATGCTGCTCTGGTACTTTCGTTACCCGCAAGCATTTTGGATTGTCGTGATTATTGGCTTGGTCGCGCCCCGATTGATTAGCTATGACCTGCGCAGCCGCGGGTATCTGTTGTATTTGTCCCGTCCGCTATCTCCGGCCGGATACGTGTTTGGCAAGGCATGCATCCTGTTCTTCTTGTTGGCGATGATTACTACCATTCCTGCATTGGCAATCTATGCCGGAGGGCTATTGTTGTCGAACGACTATGGTTCCCTGTTGCAGACATGGGATCTGCCGTTTCGGATTTTGCTTGCTACCGCCGTATTGGTTTTGCCTACGTCGGCGGTCGCACTTGCTTTCTCATCACTCACGCAGGAAAGTCGATTTGCTGCTTTTGCTTGGTTCGCAACGTGGGTCGTCGGATGGGTGACCTACTTGGTCCTGACGGGTTCAGCCATGTTGAATGAAAGCGATGTCAATGAACTGCATCGCCGCTGGCTACTGATTTCGCCCTACCACGTATTGGGTCACCTGCAACAAGAGATCTTTGGCCTCATACCGGAACAAGAGCACATGATAGGCCCGTGGATTGTATCGGGTTTGGCTACCGTCATTGGCTTTTACGTTGCCCATTGGAGGGTAGCTAGGATGCTAAAGGTTTAGTCATGAGCACGATCCAACGAGTTGATTCTACTTTTGTCGAAAACGCTCCGCTTATTCAGTTAGAGCATGCGACGAGGTTGTATGGAAAGGTGATCGGCGTCAACGATCTCAATGTAGAGTTGCCCCTCGGAGCATATGGTTTGGTCGGCCCTAACGGTGCGGGCAAATCCACATTGATTGGATTGATTACGGGCGCTTTTACTCCAACGCTGGGGACCGTCCGGGTGTTTGGCGTGGATCCACACCGATCGCCCGGGGTTTTGCGACATGTGGGGTTGTGCCCAGCAACCGATTTGTTGCTGCCTGGTGTTACGGCGCGCAGGTGGATCGAGCAGCTTCTCGCGCTCAGTGGTTGGCCTCCACGCGATGCAGCGCAGCGGACCCTTGAGGTGCTCGAGTTAGTCGGGTTGACCGAAGCGATGAATCGACCGATCAACACGTATTCGCTTGGCATGCGTCAACGATGCAAATTGGCCCAAGCGATTTCAACTGACCCTCAACTGCTGATCCTCGATGAACCCTTTAATGGGCTCGACCCGGTCGGTAGACATCAGATGACCGATCTGCTGGTGCGATGGGCCCGAAGCGGAAAAAGCCTACTGCTGGCTAGTCACGTTCTACACGAGGTCGAGCAAGTCACCGATTCGTTTATCTTGATCTACGGAGGCAGACTACTGGCCTCTGGTACGGCAGGAGAGTTACGAGGGATGTTAGCCGAGCTGCCTCAAGAGCTAACAATGAGCAGCCCTCAGTTTCGTGAGTTGGCCTCAAGACTTGCCAATGAAGAGTGGGTTGAATCGGTGCGGTGTGATGCGGATCTGAATCAAGTTACCGTCGCGGTACATAAGCCAGTCGAGCTGTATTCCGCTTTGGCTGATTGGGCCGGCGAAGGGATAGAAATCGAGCGATTGATTGGTGTTGATGGCGATATGCAGTCGTTGTTCAAACTGCTCGTATCTCGCCATCGAGGCAGTAAAGCCAAATTGCGTTAGGGGCTTTCGGCTTTCATCACCAGCCGATGCGTTTGCGAGTCATCCCACCAGTGCTTACATGCAATGATCAAGAAGTCTCACGCAGAGACACAGAGGCAAGGAGAAGCGGCACTGTTAAGTGAGTTGAAACCAAAAATAGACTCCTAAAATCTCTGTGCCTGCGTTTCTCAGTGGTTAGCCCTTCTTTGGCGCCAAGATTGAGTCACCACGGAGAGCACGAAGAACACGGAGAGCACTGATAGCACGAAGGATCACATCCGAGCTTTCCTTCTAGATCAGTCTCGATTTTTCACACAGAGACACAGAGGCGCAGAGAAGTGTTGAAATCAAAATTGATTTTTGAAATCTCTATGGCTCGAACGCGTCGGGTTTTGACTAAAGCAACAAGCCCTCACGCGTCGGGTTATGATCAAATGAACAGCGCCGATGGTCCCCTTCGCTGAGCGGGACGTCGCAGGGGTAACGCAAAGTGTTATTTTGCGAATCGTTCCTGCAAGCTCATCACGGTCATGGAGGTCGTTCGCATCACCGACATCGCTTCTACGGCCATCCTGCCGGCAGCAACTGTCGTGATGCACGGCACGCCGAATTGCACAGCAGCGGCTCGGATTCGACCTTCGTCGGTTCGAGCGCCTTTTCCGTTAGGCGTGTTGATGATTAACGACACGTCGTCGTTCTTCAAGTAGTCGATGAGATTCGGGTTTCCTTCGGCCAGTTTTCTTACACGCGAGACCGGGATGTTCGCTCGTTCGAGCTCGAGCGCGGTGCCTGATGTGGCGAGCAGTTTGTAGCCCATATCGTGAAGCTGTTGGGCCATGTCCGTGATGCCAGCTCGATGCCGCGCAGCGATACTGAGAAACACGTTGCCGGATGAAGGCAAAACGACACCCGCTGCGATTTGGCTCTTGTTGAACGCCACGGGGAATTCATCGCTGATTCCCATGACTTCACCGGTGCTCCGCATCTCTGGCCCCAGTACGATGTCCACGCCGGCAAATTTGCGGAATGGAAAGACAGATTCCTTGACCGAAACGCTCCGAGGGATTGGCTCGCTCGTGATACCGAGTTCCTTCAGCTTCTTGCCAACCATAACTTTCGCAGCGATGTTCGCGACGGGTGTACCTGTCGCTTTGGCAACAAACGGGACGGTACGGCTAGCGCGAGGATTCACTTCCAGAACGTAAACGATGGACTTGCCGTCTTCTTCTTTGATCGCAAACTGGACATTCATCAATCCAACAACCTTGAGCCGTTTGGCCATGGCCACTGTGGCTTGGCGAATTTCCGTGAGTACCTCTTGGCTGAGTGAAAACGACGGGATCACACATGCCGAGTCACCGGAGTGCACGCCTGCTTCTTCGATGTGTTCCATAATGCCCATGATGACGACATCGTCACCATCGGAAACCGCGTCAACGTCCACTTCTGTTGCATCTTCTAGAAAGCGATCGATCAACACAGGTTGGCCCTGTGCGACGACGAATGCTTCTGCCACGAATCGTTCGAATTGCGAGTTGTCGTAACAGATTTCCATAGCGCGTCCGCCAAGAACGAAGCTTGGTCGGACAAGGCACGGGTAGCCGATCTTTTGAACTTCGGCTCGCGCTTGAGGAAGTGTCCTGGCGATACCGTTTGCAGGTTGCTTGATATTGAGTTCGTGCAGGAGAATTTGAAATTTCTCGCGGTCTTCTGCGTCTTCGATGGTTTCTACACTCGTACCGATGATGGGAACACCTTCGTTGGCAAGTGCTCGGGCGAGGTTCAAAGGTGTTTGACCACCGAATTGAACGATCACTCCATCGGGCTGAATGGTATCTACTATGTTTAGAACATCTTCGGTCGTGAGAGGCTCGAAGAAGAGCATGTCACTGGTGTCGTAGTCTGTGCTGACGGTCTCAGGGTTGCTGTTGACCATGATCGATTCGATTCCGAGCTCGCGCAGCGCGTAGCTAGCGTGGCAGCAACAATAGTCGAACTCGATGCCCTGTCCAATTCGATTGGGACCACCACCCAAAATCATGACTCGCTTTTTGTCACCCTTTGGCGGTGTTTCGTTTTCGGATTCGTAGGTGCTGTAATAATAGGGCGTATATGCCTCGAACTCGGCTGCACAGGTATCGACCGATTTGTAGGTCGCCACGATGCCTTTGCTCTTTCGCCATTCGCGAACTTCGCCGTCATCGCTATTGAGGAGCGTTGCCAATTGACGATCCGAAAAACCGTACTGTTTGGCTTGTCGCATGGTTGCAGCGTCGATGTTAGACAGAGAGCCAATTCCTCGCAGATGATTTTCGATTTCCACCAATTCAAGTAGCTGATCTAAAAACCACTCGTCGATCTTGGTAATGGAGTGAATTTCATCAACGGTCATTCCGCTCAAAAGCGCGTATCGAAGAAACCAGACACGGTCCGCATTTGGACGCGAGAGCTTGTTTCGAATCTCTTCGTCGTCAGGGCGGCGATCTGTGTACCAAAGGTCTTTACTATCAGAACCAAATCCAAATGCGCCCACCTCGAGGCCACGCAAAGCCTTTTGAAAGGACTCTTTGAATGTGCGTCCAATGGCCATTGTTTCTCCAACACTTTTCATCTGTGTAGTAAGTGTGGAGTCGGCTTCTGGAAATTTCTCGAATGCAAAACGTGGGATCTTCGTAACGACGTAGTCGATGGTCGGTTCGAAACACGCTTGTGTCTTTTGGGTAATGTCGTTCTGCAATTCCCAAAGACGAAAACCAACAGCTAGTTTCGCAGCGATTTTGGCGATCGGGAAGCCGGTTGCTTTACTGGCGAGAGCACTGGATCGGCTCACGCGAGGATTCATCTCGATGACGATCATGCGGCCAGTGTCTGGGTGGATAGCGAACTGGATGTTGGAACCACCAGTTTCCACCCCGATCTCTCGAATGATTTTGAGACTCGCATCTCTCATTCGCTGGTACTCTTTGTCGGTCAGCGTTTGCGCCGGAGCGACGGTGATAGAGTCTCCGGTGTGAACACCCATCGGGTCGAAGTTTTCTATGGCGCAAATGATGACGACGTTATCGTCGACGTCGCGCATGACTTCCATCTCGTACTCTTTCCAGCCGATAATGGATTCTTCGATAAGCACTTCGGTGATTGGCGATAGCGTCAGACCGTTCTGGACCAAGTCGTCGAAATCATCGCGGTTGTAGGCGATTGCGGAACCGCTGCCACCCATCGTAAAGCTAGGGCGGACAACGCATGGCAACCCGATATTTGCGAGCGTTTTTCGAGCTTCGTCTAGGTTGTGAACAACATCCCCGCGGCATACTTCCATGCCGATTTTTTCCATCGCGATTTTGAATGCATCGCGAGCTTCCGCTTTGTGGATCACTTCGGGAATTGCGCCGATCATTTCGCAATTGTACTTTTTCAGAATCCCATGTTTGTCGAGATCCATTGCGATGTTTAGTGCCGTCTGCCCTCCAAGAGTGGGGAGCAATGCATCAGGGCGTTCCCGCTCGATGACTTTCGTAACCATTTCCCAAGTTAATGGCTCGATATAAGTTCGTTCTGCAGTTGCCGGGTCCGTCATGATCGTGGCGGGGTTGCTGTTAACCAGCACCACTTCATAACCCTCTTCCCGCAATGCTTTGCAAGCTTGCGTGCCAGAATAATCGAATTCGCAAGCTTGGCCGATTACGATCGGACCCGAACCAATTAGAAGGATTTTTTTGATGTCGGTGCGTCGAGGCACAGCAGAAACCTGGGAGTATGCGGGGGATGGATGTCCGTGTCACGACAAAACCGTTGCCGGTGAATCGCTGACCAAAATCCCCCAGAACTTAACATGCTTCGCCCGGTTTTGGTAGTCGAAACGCTATGCCAAGGATTGCGATAATCTTAGGCATTGAAGCAATGCGTCGGCAGCTTCCTGCCCTTTGTTTCCGACCGTGCCACCGCTCCGCTGGATAGCTTGTTCCAGGTTGTTGACGGTTAGCAAACCAAAAGCAACCGGCTTGCCATGATCGACGGACAGTTGCATGAGGCTCATGCTCACGGCGCGGTTGATATGCTGATCGTGGGTCGTTTCGCCGCGAATCACTGCACCCAAAGCGATTACGCCCCGAATATCCTTTTTTTGGATTAGTTGCTGGGTTAGGTAAGTGAGCTCCCAAGCTCCCGGAACATGCACTACCAGGATGTCGTCGTCTGCGATTCCGGCTTGCAGCAGTGTTGTGATGGCGCCTTTGCGAAGCTTTCCCGTAATGTTCTCGTTGTACTGCGACACCACGATGGCTATCTTTCGAGGGGTGTTAGGCAACGGAGCTGCGGATTCGCTAGGCAACAATTCATGAGGCATGGTCATCTATTCCTGGTTCTGGCAACGGTGGCGATCGAGATTCGATACGGGGTTAGGCTGGGCGAATTCCCATCAAGAACTCGGCGTTGGACTTGGTCTTGTTGAGCTTTTGTACCAGTGTTTCCATCGCATCAGGTGGGCTTGAGTCGGCCAAAACTTTGCGCAAGTACGAAATCCGTTTGTACTCCATCGGATCTAGCAGCGATTCTTCTCGGCGTGTTCCGGATTGGTTCATGTCGATTGCGGGCCAAATCCGTCGGTCGACCATGGCTCGATCTAGAACGATTTCGAGGTTTCCGGTCCCCTTGAACTCTTCGAAGATAACGTCATCCATTTTGCTGCCGGTCCCCACTAATGCAGTCGCGATAATGGTGAGTGAGCCACCCTCCTCGACTTTGCGGGCCGCACCAAAAAAGGACTTTGGCTTTTGCATGGCATTGGCGTCGAGACCACCAGTCAGCAGTTTGCCGGACTGAGGGCATTCGCCATTCCAGGCTCTTGCCAAACGGGTGATCGAGTCCAAAAAGATAACGACATCCACTCCGTCTTCGACCAGCCGTTTTGCTTTCTCAAGAACCATTTGGCTGACTTGGATATGACGAGATGCAGGTTCGTCGAAAGTACTGCTAACGACCTCGCATTTGGGGCCGCGCACTTCTCGCTGCATGTCCGTTACTTCCTCTGGACGTTCATCCACCAAAAGCATGATGACATACGCAGCTGGATAGTTGTTTAGGACAGCCTTGGCCATCTTTTGTAGCAAGATCGTTTTGCCAGACCGAGGCGGAGAGACGATCAACCCACGCTGTCCGAACCCGATGGGAGCAATCAAGTCCACCACACGCGTTTCGATCACATCCGTTGTTGTTTCCAGCACAATACGTGTCGTCGGGTGCAACGGCGTCAATGTATCGAATGGTTTGCGAGAGCGAACTTCGTTAGGGTTGCGGTGATTGATTGCTTCTACACGCAGCAGCGCGAAATACCGCTCGTTCTCTTTCGGAGGTCGAATCTGGCCCGATATGGTCATGCCCGTCGTCAAGCCGAACCGGCGAATCTGTGAAGGCGAAATATAGATGTCATCAGGGCAGGATACGTAGTGGTGGCTGGAGGAACGCAAAAAGCCGAAACCATCGGCGAGGATCTCGAGCGTTCCCTCGCCATAAAGGATGCCTGACGACATCATCCGTGCCTTGAGGACTTGGAAAATCAGCTCCTGCCGATCCAGTTTTTCGGGGTTGTGGATCTGTTCTACAGCAGCGTTTTCATACAATTGCTCTGCAGTCATTTGCTGCAGGGTTGCAAAGTCCAGAGTTGGGCGTTTCTCTACCGAAGATGGCGGGCTGCCATTGCGTTTATCCTTGAACAACTCTTCGGATAGGGAGAGCGTCTCTTCTTTGCGTGGCTCGGGCCGCGAGCGCATTTCGCTCCTGGGCTTATTCGATTCGTCTTCATAGCCAGTCATAGTTCGTTGGGCGTCGAAAAGCATCAAATCCTGGAGGCCTGGGCAAAGCAAGTCGGCTGCAATGAGAAGCGCAACGGCATCGTCGGCGGTCTGGATATGAATTTAGGAGGGAGTCTTGGAAGAGTAGATTGCGTGTCTCGACGGTCTCGAGCCAAGCAACCTGATCAAGTATAGCTACAAGAATGGTGGCGACGCAACAGCCAACGCGCGAACCCACAAAGTTCTTGCATCAAAGAAAAACCCTGGATTTTTCCTCAATTCACAGCCACTTGTCCGGCGGTCTTCGATCTGTTTTTGCTATGGTCGTAGCGACGCCGTATGGGGTACGCGAAGGAACTTAACCGACCGCAATCGGATCCAAGATGGTGTTCGAGGTTGAGTCTGAAACTGCCCGAAGATAGACTTGGTGAAGAAACTTTCTTTTCGGATGAGATCGGTCCAACGCCCATGCTTAGATTGATGGCCTGTTTTGTAGCGGTTGCTCTGCTGCTGGTGTGTTTTTCGGCAGGTGTGGGCTACGCCGATTTTGTTGTGTACCGACTCCCCGGCACCAAGCTAGTCACCGTTTTCGAAGGAAAAACAAAAGTGCTCGCGGGGCGACTCGTCGAGTACACCCATCCAACATTCGGGGCTGTCGCGTTGAGTCTCGACGACGCAGTGATCATCAAAGCCCCAACACGCCAAGAGGAGTTCAAACGTCTCTATCAAAAGGCGATGAAGTCAAACCGTGTTCCCGACTTTATTGAGGCTGCCAAACAAGCGATCAAACGTGGTTTGCTCAAAGAGTTCTACGAATGCTGTAGCGCTGCTTACAAGATTGACCCTCAAAACGAAGTCATCGTTCGGCTCATCGAAGCTCGCAAAAAGGTGAAAGAGCCTCTCGGCGACCCGGCGGCAGTGGAGCGAGGGCTCCGAGAGACTACGCAACTCAAAAAGATGAAAGTTGCCACCAGTGCACATTACGTTCTGCTACACGACACAAACGACGCCAAGATTGGACGAAAGCGGCAATCTCGCGCCGAGACAAGGCTCGAATTGCTGGAAACAGTTTACGAATCCTACTTCATGAAGTTTGCCATCGAAGGCGTTGTGCTAGAGCCTCCGAAAGAGCATCTGGCCGTCTTGCTTTTCGACGACGAAGTTAATTTCCATCGCTATTCCTCGTTGCTTGATCCAGAGTTGACTATGGCCGCAGGTTTTTGGTCTCCCAAAGACAACATCGGCGTCTTCTATGATCAAGGGACTACTCCGTCCATGCGGGCGCTTGCACTCGTTTCAGAGGATCTCAAGCGAAAGAAATCCCAATCGAGAGGGACCGCCGTTTCTCAGGAAATTGCCCACTTGTCCAATACCTTTGAGCTGCTGGTAAAGGTGTCTAGAGAAGAGTCCGATGTGGAAGTCGTCTCTCACGAGGCAACTCACCAATTGGCTGGGAATACAGGACTGATGCCACGCGGCAAGATTGGTGCACGCTGGGCTCATGAGGGGCTAGCCAGCTACTTCGAAACACCTGCGGGAGCAGGATGGGGAGGAATAGGCGCGGTGAACGAGACCCGGCTCAAAGACTATTGGACTATCGCTCGCGATCCCTCCCGATCCGAGATTGAATGGGTGATCTCCGACGAACTCTTCTATCGTGCGAAAGATCAAAATCAAGCAGTCGAGGCATACGGACAAGCGTGGGCACTAACTTATTTTTTGATGGAAACGAGATTCGAGAAACTCATTGAATACTATCGGGAATGTGCCCAGTTGGAAGACGACGCAACTCCTCGCGCACGAGTTGACCTGTTTCAAAGAGTGTTCGGTGACCTGCGGGCTTTCGAGCGCGAGTTTCACAGGTATATGACGACGCTCAAGACCGATCTGGATCGTATTCGGGATGCATCCAAGTAGAAGACTCCTTCACGTCATTGATGCAGCAACGGCATGTTAATTATGCGAGCTACCGGCTCGTGCTCAATGATATCAGGCTTGCAATCGAAGGTGTGGTGAGTGCACGAGCACTAGCCTTAGCACGAAAATTCATTGGCTTCCAATGGTGCTCGAATCGATCGATGCCGTATGCTTCCGCAATTCAGCTGAGAGCAAGGAGCTGGGGCCCTCGTTTATGAAAACGCCGATTTAATCACGAACCGACGCTTAGTTTTAAACTCTGCTATTTCTAATTTGTCCCAGGGATCGATACCTCGTGTGCTGGAGCGGTGAGGCACCGGAGTTCCTGTAGCAAGGATTTCAGTCCAGAATGGCCAGCACACGTTTTCCATGTGCAGTTCATTCAGGCATTGAAGACTCTCGCTCGATGGGCTGCGGTTAGAAACTTGGGGTGTGGATGCGATGGATGCGGCTAGCCAATAAAAAAACCCGCTCTTGCGGAGCGGGTTTCTGTGAATTTGTGGTTCGCATGAAGCGAGCCAGGTTTGCTCAAACTTACCAGGCGAAGTGAGCGAATGCCTTGTTGGCGTCTGCCATGCGGTGTGTGTTTTCTCGCTTGGTGATCGCTGTGCCTTCTTTGCGATAAGCGGCCATCAACTCGTCGGCTAGCTTTTGATGTGTAGCGCGGCCTTTTTTGTCGCGAACTGCTGCAAGAACCCAACGAAACGCAAGGCTTTGCTGGCGATTCTTGTTAACTTGCATTGGGACTTGGTATGAAGCACCACCGACTCGCTTCGATCGCACTTCGATGTAAGGCTTCACGTTCTCAATCGCTTGCTCGAAAACTTCGATTGCCGGACGGTCTTTGATCTTTTCAGCGATCTCTTCCAGTGCGTTGTAGAAAACGCCTTGAGCAGTCGATTTCTTTCCGTCGTACATCAAGCAATTGATGAACTTGGATGCAAGCATCGAGTTGAATCGAGGATCAGGACGCAGGCTTGTGCGGGAAGCGGTAATTTTACCCATAGTTTAGGAACTAGTGCTTGACTTAAAAAACGTGGAGTAACGAGGGGAAAACTACGCCTTCTTGGCGCCGTAACGACTGCGGGATTGTTTCCGACCGGTAACGCCGAGCGTATCACGGCAACCGCGAACCACTTGATAGCGAACCCCTGGAAGATCGCGAACACGACCACCGCGAACGAGAACAATCGAGTGCTCTTGTAGGTTGTGGCCTTCGCCTGGAATGTAAACGGTGACTTCTTTGCCGTTGCTCAACCGTACCCGGGTGATCTTTCGGAGAGCCGAGTTCGGCTTCTTTGGAGTCATCGTTCTAACAAGCAAGCAAACGCCTTGCTTTTGAGGGCATTGCTCAAGGACGGGACTCTTTGTTCCCTTGCGTTGAACGACGCGGTTTTTTCGAACCAATTGGTTAATAGTTGGCATACGGAATCAAAATCGTCTTGCGAACAAAAGGTAGTAACTAAATCCTAATCTATCGACAAACTGGCAAGTACCAAAGGTGGGAATCGAACCCACACGTCTGTTAAGGACACTGGATTTTGAGTCCAGCGCGTCTGCCGATTCCGCCACTTTGGCAAATAACGTCAGCAGTCGACAAATTTGGGATAAGAAGTTTACTAGCGACCTGGCCGTTTGGACAAGTCCAACCAGGATTTTTCGCCTAAATTCCTTCCGCCAACTCGAACCTACTCATGGATCTGGTCTCCGGCCCTGTGCCGCACGCACTCGCCGCATTCCATCTGGGTTGCAAAGAAGGTAAACCTGCTGTCGTCATTTGTCCCAATCATTCTTGTGAATATATGCGGTTTTTTTCTTGGACCTGATTATTGTTGGACGAAGTTTTTGGATCGATGCGAATACACCGTTTTTGCATCGACGTTTTGTCGAAAAGGAGTTCAGAATCAGTTGTCCTCACCACCCAGAATGACCAGATTGGTATCGTTGTGATGCAGTGGCGCAGTCAATTTGAATTCAAGCTGTGATTTGGCAATGGGGCCGAAAAGTCCACCTTGCGCAATTTTTCCAGCGGAAACACGCTCCTACACCATTCCAAAGCCCCTTGGCCCACGTTTTGCATCAGAAAACAGATAATCCGCTAGCCTTCGATGTATTCACCGGGCAAAACCGCAATGAATAAAAAAGTGGAGCGTAACTGAGATGCGACGTATATCCGCAACTCAATCGCTTGACCACAATAGAGTGCTAGCAAATTTCTCTCCAGACATACACAAAGGCAAACAGAGGAAGTCATGCAGATTCTCAAGGTAAATAAACTCCGAGGTCCGAACATTTGGGCGAATTTCCCAGTGCTCGAAGCTTGGGTCGACCTGGAAGAACTCAAAGATACTTCTTCGGAAATGATTCCGGGGTTCAACGAACGACTGATGGCATGGTTGCCAACAATGGTCGAACATCGCTGCAGCGTGGGTGAGCGCGGCGGTTTCTTTGTGCGTTTGCGCCGAGGAACCTATATGGCGCACATCCTTGAACACGTGACTCTCGAGTTACAATCCTTGGCCGGCACGCCTGTGGGCTACGGTCGAGCACGTGAATCAAATGTAGATGGCATCTACAAGGTCGCCATAGCTTACAAAGAAGAGAAGCTCGGCTTGGCATGCATCGACAAGGCATTTGAGTTGATCCTCGCGGCGGTACACGACACGCCGTTCGATATCGATGCAGAAGTTGCCGCGCTCAAGAACTATGCATATGAAGTTTGCCTCGGGCCAAGCACGCGTGCCATTGTGGATGCCGCGAAAGCACGTGGCATTCCATGGCGACGATTGAACGAAGGCAGTCTCGTACAGCTCGGCTATGGACAGCACCAGCGCCGCATTTGCACCGCAGAAGCGGACAGCACCAGTGCGATCGCTGAATCGATTGCACAAGATAAAGATTTGACCCGGATGTTGCTGAAGACCATCGGAGTTCCTACTCCTGAAGGCCGGCCTGTCGAAAGTGTTGAAGACGCTTGCGAGGCTGCCGAAGATATTGGATACCCTGTCGTGGTAAAACCTCAGTACGGCAACCATGGCCGAGGTGTTGCAACCAATCTCCAGGATCGTCAACAAGTAGAAGCTGCGTATTTAGCTGCTCGCGAAGAGGGAAGCTCGATCATTTGCGAACGCCATGCACCGGGTGATGATTACCGCGTGCTTGTGATCGGTGGCAAGATGGTGGCTGCTGCTCGTCGTGAACCAGCGCACGTAATTGGCGATGGGCAATCGACCGTGCAGCAACTAATTGATGTGGTCAATCAAGACCCACGACGAAGCGATGGCCACAGCACTTCGTTGAGCATGATCAAAATCGATGCGGTGGCTCTCGGTGTTTTGCTTGAACAAGGTCTCACGCCAGACACTATCGCGCCTCTGAACAAAAAGGTTCTCATTCGCCGAAATGCCAACCTCAGCACTGGTGGAACAGCGGCAGACGTCACTGATTTAGTGCATCCCGATGTGGCGCGTCAATGTGTTGAAGCAGCACGCGTGATTGGATTGGACATCGCCGGCGTGGACGTTGTTGCCCAAGACATTACACAACCACTCCAAGGCCAGCGCGGAGTTATCGTCGAAGTGAACGCAGGGCCAGGTTTGCGTATGCACATCGAACCTTCGTCTGGATTGCCACGACCTGTTGGTCAAGCGATCATCGACATGATGTATCCAGAAGAGCAAACCGGTCGTGTTCCGATAGTGAGTGTTACCGGTGTAAACGGAAAGACGACGACCACGCGTCTGATAGCCCACATGGTTTCTTGCAGCGGCAAAAAAGTCGGCATGACTTGTACCGACGGCATCTACATCGCTGGTCGCCGAATCGATTCGGGTGACTGCAGCGGGCCACAAAGCGCACGTGCGGTTCTCATGAACCCGTCCGTGGAAGCGGCTGTGTTGGAGACAGCTCGAGGTGGTATTTTGCGAGAAGGACTCGGGTTCGATATGTGTGATGTTGGCGTCGTAACCAACATCGGCGAAGGTGACCATCTTGGTCTCGCTGACATTGAAACGCTGGAGCAACTATCCAAAGTCAAACGTTGCATCATCGAAGCGGTGCACAAGAATGGTTACGGCGTTCTGAAAGCCAACGACCCATTGACCGCTGAAATGGCTGAGAAGTGCAAAGGTGCAGTCGTGTTTTTTGCGATCGATGGTCTTGATCCGGTTTTGAGCG
This sequence comes from uncultured Pirellula sp., assembly GCA_903920425.1. GTDB lineage: Bacteria > Planctomycetota > Planctomycetia > Pirellulales > Pirellulaceae > JBKCUI01. The sequence goes on from CAIXME010000078.1 coordinate 40,358, forward strand.
CTCATCGCGCTAAAGGCGGACGAGGAGCATTCGTTCGCGACAATGCGGTGATGCTTGCCGAAGGAGATGCTGAGTTTGTTCTGCTCTCGCTGGATCGCGTTCCATTGACCCACAACGGTCGCATCGGGTTCCAAGTAGAAAATGTACTTGCTGCCGCGGCTGCTTGTTGGGCACTAGGAATGCCTTGCGAACAGATTCGACTTGGTTTGGAGTCGTTCTCCTCGCACATGGACAAGGTACCTGGTCGATTCAACTTGATGGAGATTCACGGCGCTACTGTGGTAGTAGACTATGGTCACAACCAATCGTCCTTGCTCGCCATCGCAGAGACGCTAGACCAGTTTCCGCACCCAAGCCGCACTGTCATCTACTCCGCTGCTGGCGATCGTCGCGATGTCGATATGATTCGCCAAGGTGAGATTCTGGCCGACCATTTCGATCGGATCATTCTTTACGAAGACCAGTACCTGCGAGGCCGCCAACCAGGCGAAATCATGGGGCTGTTCAAGCAAGGAATGGATGGCGGCAAACGCGTCAAGGAAATTCATGAAGTTCAAGGCTGGCAGAACGCAGTCGACCGAGCGCTCAAGCTGATTCGAAAAGGTGAGTTTCTGTTGATGCAAGCGGACGTGATCGACGAGGCTGTGCAATACCTGCATCATTCGATCAAGCACGAAAGTCTAGGACGAGAAATCGATCTGGATGCTGCTATCCAAACGCCGGATGCTCCCACTCAGACCAACGTCGCACCGGAATCCAAGTCGCGATCCCACTGATCTCACTGATCGAAACGCCTACAACAATTTACCGCCAGGTCCATTTCGGACCTGGTGTTCCTCGTTCGTAATCTGCTCAATAGGCTCTTCTTTTAGCCTATTTATTGGCTTGCCAATTTGCTGGCTCACCTATTTCCGTGCACAAGACGCTTGATGCTCTAACATCGTAGCGACCAGCGACGTCCAGCCCGTTTGATGACTGGCTCCTAGGCCGCGACCGTTGTCTCCGTGAAAGTACTCGTAAAAGAGAACGAGATCTTCCCAGTTTTTGTTTTCCGAGTATTGCAATTCGTCGCCATGGCATGGCCTTCTGCCTTGCTCGTCTTTCTTAAACAACGTGACCAATCGCCGTTCTATTTCGTCAGCAACTTGCTTCAGATTTAG
>CAIXME010000079.1 GCA_903920425.1 uncultured Pirellula sp.
ACACCATTACATTCGGACAAGTCTACACATCAAAACCTGAAAAAGTTCCAACGAACGAAAGCTCCTCAGCAGCCGCATCCAACGCGTCTCCGCTGGCAAGCGAAATTGCCAAGGGAGCCAAAGCAAAGTGGATTTGGGGTACTAAACAATCCGACAACTACATCTTGTCAACTAAGTTTGCAGTCAACAAGCCAACAGCAGGCTGGTTGCGTGCCTCGGGCGACAACGCTGTTTCTTTACGGATCAACGGTAAAGAAATCGGATCAAGCGATGAATGGGAAAGCCCGCTCGATGTAGACATCCAGAAATACCTGGTCGATGGCGACAATTCCATCGAAGCCAACGTTTCCAACGCTGGAGGCGCAGCGGGATTTGTATGCAAGTTGATCGTCCAGCAAACGGATGGCACTCGAGTCGAGGTACTCTCAGGGAGCGACTGGCTGGCTTCGAATGGTAACAGCGCTTCGGTAGCTGCAACAACAGTAGCGACCTATGGCGACGCTCCTTGGAAAAACGTATTTGACGATGTTCGCGTTGATTCCAATCGGGACGTTTTCCGCGTTCAGCCTGGCTTTGAAATCGAACGATTGTTCAAGGTACCACGAAATGAACTGGGATCTTGGGTCTGCATTGCCATGGATAACAAAGGACGGATCCTTGCAAGCGATCAAGGCAACCAGGGGCTTTTCCGAATTACACCATCGCCGATTGGCAGCACAGAGCCAACCAAAATCGAAAAGCTCAAAATCGACATCTCCGCTGCTCAGGGCATGCTGTACGCATTTGATAGCCTGTACGTCAGCGTGAACGGAGACCACAGTGCACTGTATCGATTGAGAGACACCGACGGAGACGATCAATTCGATGAAAAGACACTGCTAAAGAAATTTCGCGGTGGAGGTGAACACGGCCCGCATGCGATTCGCCTTTCGCCGGATGGGAAGTCGATTGTCCTCGTTGCCGGTAATCATACGTTGCCCCCATCGGACCGCACGACAAAAGAACCGATACAAGGTATGGGAGGAGCGAGGGCTGGGCAATTGCATGCAAGTTTGCCAGCAGACCTAACCAGTAGGATTGCCCCGAACTGGGATGAAGATGTGTTGCCTGCGCGACAGTGGGATGCCAACGGACATGCGACCGGCATCTATGCCCCAGGCGGCTGGATCGCACAAACAGATCCAGAGGGAAAGGCATGGGAAATCCTGAGTATTGGTTATCGCAATCAATACGATTTCGATATCAACGCCGACGGTGAAATGTTTGTTTACGATTCCGATATGGAATGGGACATGGGAACCTCCTGGTATCGACCTACACGCGTAATGCACGCGACGAGCGGCAGCGAATTCGGCTGGCGCAGCGGTACAGCATGCTGGCCAACCAACTACCCAGATAGCGTTCCTTCGCTTACGGATATAGGCCCCGGTTCCCCCGTCGGCGTGACGTTTGGTTATGGTTCCAAGTTCCCTGCGAAATACCAGAAGGCGTTGTTCCTTTGCGACTGGACCTTCGGGACCATGTATGCGATCCATATGGAACCCAATGGCTCTACCTACACGGCGACAAAAGAAGAGTTCTTGTCCCGTACGCCATTGCCTTTGACCGATGCCATTGTGGGACAGGACGGCGCGATGTACTTTACCGTCGGCGGACGAGGCACGCAGTCCGAACTGTATCGTGTTACTTATACAGGCAAGGAGTCGACCGCACGCATCGACTATCACGACACCAAGGGGAAAGAGCTTCGAAAGATTCGGCACGATCTCGAATCCTTGCACCACGCATACCAAGCCGACAAAGTATCCAAAGATCAACTAAATCAGCTGCTCTCAGGTTTGGGACACGACGATGCCGCGATTCGCTATGCAGCTCGTGTTGCGATCGAACGCATCCCTGTCCAAAAGTGGGCTTCTCTCGCGTTGGCCACCAACAAGCCAAACGGGATTATCGAAGCCGCGATGGGCGTGGCGAGATCTGGAGAACATGAAAATCAAACAGCAGTACTGAGCGCATTGAACGGTCTAGACTGGAGCACACTTAGCGAGAGGCAACGCATTGCATACCTGCGGGCGATCGAACTGGTGTTGATCCGCTTAGGCAGTCCCAACGAGGCTGAGCGCAACACGTTGATCCAACGGCTAGAAGCGATTTTCGAAAACGCGAGTGAACCCGCAAAACGCGAATTGGCAATCTTGCTCGTGCATCTCGATGCAGCGAGCGCACCAAGCCGCATCGTTCCGTTGCTCAGCAAAGAAAGCAAAGTCGATAAACTCTCGACCGAGGAACTGCTGGCTCGAAATCGAGGGTACGGTTCTTCTATCGCAGCGATGCTCTCCAACCAACCCGATCTGCAGCAAGTTCACTACGCGTTTGTCCTGCGAGAACAACGCTCTGGTTGGACTCTCGATTTGCGAAAGGCTTACTTTGCATGGTTTGCAAAAGCTCAAAAGTGGAGCGGCGGAAACAGCTATCAAAAATTCCTAACCAACATCAGCAACGACGCATTCAAAGCGGCATCCGATCAAGACCGATTGGCAATGGAGGCTTTGGGGCTACGCACACCAACTCCCGTCCCCAAGGAACTGCCCAAACCGACTGGCCCCGGCCGCGACTACACCGTTGAGGAATTGTTACAAATATCCCAAAAGGATATGAAAGGACGCGATTTCCAAAACGGCAAAAAGATGTACGCAGCGGCCCGTTGCGTCGTTTGCCACCGCTTTGCCGGTGAGGGTGGATCGACAGGTCCCGATTTAACCCAAGCAGCAGGGAGATTCGCAACCAAGGATCTCATCGAGGCGATCATCGAGCCCAGCAAAGTCATATCCGATCAATACAAGACGATGATCGTTACGACCGATGATGGCGACAGTTTTTCGGGTCGTATCGTGAGCGATACGGAGTCGACCTTGGTTCTGGTTACCGATCCAGAGGATTCCTCCAAGACGGTTCAGATCAAGAAGTCCGACATCACAGGTAGCAAGTCCTCAACCGAGTCGGTCATGCCCCGAAGCTTGCTCAAGGAACTCAATGATAAAGAAGTCCTAGACTTGCTCGCATACCTGTTGGCCCGCGGAAACGAAAACGACCCAGTCTTCAAACGCTGATTCGATTACCCCTATCACTCAAGCCTGTTGATTCAATAGGCTTGCAGCAATGCAACATGCCAGTAAGCCACGAATTCCACCAGTGATTATTGGCATGGCTCAAGAATTGTCACACAGAGACACCAAGACACAGGGTATGCAAGAATTCGTTTTTGGATCAAAACTCTTCTCTGCGTCTCCGCGCCTCCGCGTGAACCATGGATTCTAATCGGCACTATCACAACCCGATGCGTAAGAACGTAAGCGAGAGGGATAGGAAATCCAACATTCAAGGCTGATTTCAAAAACCATTGCCGTGGTACACTTATTGCACGGCAGTAAAGCAATTACCATTTGATTCCTTAGAGGGATGCAGCCAAAGTGAAAATACTGATCGCGATTGACGGTTCGGCAGGAGCATTGGAGTCGGCCAAGTATTACGCGAGCCTGGTCAACCCCAACCGGTTTGAAGTAACGGTGGTTACTGCCGTTGGAATACCGAAAGGCTCTCTCACAGGATCGTCCGGCGTTGCCTATTCGCAATTTGTCGCGGAGGCGTTAAAGAACGACGAGCGAAACTACGCCGCAGTGGTCAATCTTTTTGCGAATGCTAACGCGCATTTGCAACACGTGGTCAAACATGGACACATTGGCCATTGCCTCGTAACTGCGGCCGAAGAAGCAGATGCAAGCCTCATTGTTATGGGTTCCAAGGGCAACACCCGCAACGAACGCGTCGCGTTGGGCAGTGTTAGTGAGTACGTCGCGACCCACGCGTCCTGCTCTGTTTTTGTCGTCCGTTCCCAGCCAGATAATCCCCAGGAACGCATTAAAGTGACAGTGGCATATGATGATTCCGCTTCGTCGCGAGCACTGATCAAACAGTTACGAGAATTGCCCTGGGCAAAGCTTGCGGATGTGCAAGTAGTGTCGGTAGTTCCGATCCATCAAATCGAACGCATCGACTCCCCTACGGTCACCCTAGAAAATAGCGAATCGCATCTCAATGAAATACGAGCCAGCACAGAAAAAGCGGTAGCGGAACTAAACGCTAGCGGTATCCATGCGACAGGCAAGGTTATCGAGTCCAAACATATCGGTGAGCAAATTGCAGGCTTGGCCAACCTTTACAAGTCCGACATGATCATGATGGGAGCCCAGGGACAGACCGGGGTCGCGAGATCGCTCCTAGGAAGCGTAACGCATTACATTTTGCGGCATGCGACGCAATCCGTCTGGGTGGTGCGAGGCGTTTGAATCGGAAACCGGCAATCTCGCTGATCGCGTTCGCTTTACGAAGAAAGAGTTTGCCATGTCGATCGCCACTTTACGACCCACTTTTGAGATCGAAATACCGCTCTCTTTCGACGCGTTAAACCGAGGTATTCAACAGGAACTGGCCTGCGACCCTTGGAAAGCGACTTCCCTGGCATTCGACGGCTACTCTGAATTGCATATTCCGAAAGAGCAGGTGCGGTACTGGTCACCACACCTAAGTTTGCAACTCGAGCCAACACCACAAGGGACACTCGTAACAGGTCGGTATGCGCCGCGACAAGAGGTCTGGACGCTGGTCTGGGTCGTTTATCTGCTGCTGACCTTTGTCGCCTTTTTCTCGCTTATCTATTCGTATGCGGTCTGGCTCATGAAGCAGCAAACATGGATGCTGCTAGTACCTCCTACCGCAGTCCTAGGCATTTTCGCTTTGCACGTCGTGAGCCGAATCGGCCAACAATGGAGCACCGACCAGATGCATACACTACGTGACGATTTCGATCGTTTGATGCAGCGCGTGATCGAGCGAGCAACTCAGGAGTGAGGATCTCGCTCGACAGACATTCAGGTTTGCTTACCTGGCTCTCAGCGCAAAACCACAGGACCCAAGCGACTATTTCGCCTTGGGAAGTTCGGTTTCCAGAATAATCTTTTCTGGAGCTGCCTTGAACTCGTCACAGCAACCCTTGCTGCAAAAATGAGCGGAGTACTCGCCAACGGTCGCGGTGTAATCCTTTTTGCCTTCCATCCCGAGCCCGCACAAATAACAAAGCTCAACCACGTGATCTTCTTTGCCATCGAGCTTGTCGGCCGAGGCAAGTGTCAGCATTGCCTTCTCCGAAAGTGATGGCGAATCCGGTGTTTGTGCTTTGGGAGCAGAAACTCCCGCACTCTTGCTATCTGCGACGTCGGAGTTGCAACCGACGAACAAACTCGATGTAAGCGCTAAAGCAAAGCTGATATGGAGCCAGTTTTTCATGGGAAAACTTTCGAAACAAAGGTTGCTGGGAACAGTAAAACTTCT
>CAIXME010000080.1 GCA_903920425.1 uncultured Pirellula sp.
GTCAACAAGGCATCCACCTCGCTGCTGCATAGCATGAAATCTATGTCGGCAATTTCGTGGATCCAGTCCGCTGTGCGCATCTCTTGAGCGGCGGCAGCCAGAAAATAACTCCCGGCTCTCGATCGTAGGTTCTTCGCCTTGCCGACGTAGATGACAACCCCCGAAGCATCCTTCAGGAGATAGACGCCCGGCGACTGCGGGAATTCACGAACCTTTTCCGCCGAGCGGCGAAACCCTAGATTGCCACTCAGCAAATCTTCGACACGCTGCTCCAATTCCGCCGAAGGAACAGTCAAATGCTCATCTACATCGCTGGGAGCGACATCGAATTCGACTTCGATTTCGTCATCTTCGTCGTTGGCTTCGATATCGCTCATTCATCGACCATCATTAAGGTTGGAAACCGCCAGGAAACGCACCCGCTCCAGGATTGAAACCGGAGGCTCCTCCCGCAGGAGCAGCTGACTTCGGTTGGATCAAATCAGCCAAAGGGATGCGCATCTTCTTGTAGTCATCTTCACTGATAACATAGTACCAGTCTGAGAAGCGTCCGTTCAACTCAGCAACCTTCTTCTTGGCGTTCTCCAGCTTTTCATTTCGCTGGTCAATCTTGCGTTGATTCTCTTTCGTAATCTTTTCCTTGGCTGCCTCTAGGCGTTCCTTCCACTCTTCGTCGGTTGGCTCTGCGGCTACCGGTGCGGGCTCTTGCTTCTTCTCGTCCCCCTGCACGGCTTGTGGGTCTTGAAAGGATACCAACTTGCTTCCGTTCGACGATTGTGTTGAAGCTTGCGATTCTGGCGTATCGCCCGCTGGCGACTTATCGGCCGCAGGTGCTTCAGACTCGGGTGCCACTGGCTTGTCTTCGGTAGCTTCCGCCTTCTCCTCAGAAGGGACCGCAGGCTTTTCTTCTCCAGGAACGGCAGGTACCTCACCAGCACTTGCGTCACCCGATGGCATGTCCAACTTCGGTGCATCCGCTTGTCCAGCTGGCGACTGATTCTTGAGGGCCTCAATGGCCTTTAGCTCCTCAATCGTCTCAGGAACTCGCTCCAACGCTGGCTGCGGAAACTTGGTTTCGTCGACACGCGTGGTCACCAAAAGATAGCGATTGATGGAAACGATGTCTTCTTCTGTATTCACGTCTCCACCTGCTGCCGCATCGGATTTGACGATATCCGCCCCCGCAGGCCCACCAAATCGGAGCAAGTACTGTACGCCATCCTTGAGCGTCACCACCAACTCTCCACTCTTGGATAGAAAATCGACGATGTCGACGTTCTTCTGGCTTGGGTTGGGCAAAAACCCGCGACGTTGCAACGAATTCAAGGATTCAGGATTGGACAAAAGCGACTTGTCACCTTTCAAGTCCGCCGCCAACCCTGCAGGCTTCTTCAGCACGTCAGCGATACGCAAATTGTCGATCGCATTCTTGATCTCATTCAACTTCGTTGCATTGAGTTGCTCGTTGGCAGCGACCAGCTTCTCGGTCGGTGGCTCGGTATCAAAACTGGTGATACGGTTCGCTTGCCATTGCCCAGTCGCAGTCGACAATACAATGTCCGCTTCGTAATTTTTCGTTAACGCCAAACCTTGCGTGACAGGAATGATCTGATAGTCACGGATCCCGAGGGTCTCGATGTCATTTCCGCTCAGCTTCAACAAATCGGATTCAATCCACTGTTTGAAATCGGTTGACAATGGAGTCGTGTCCAATTCAGCCACGTAGATCACGTCGGTGGAGGGGACGCGAACAAAGCGTTGCTTCTTGTCGTTATCCTTGCCGATGATCAAGTCAGCGAGAATATCCCCTTTTTCATCGCGCATCTGGACGAGCATGCCCACGCCCTCGCCCCCTTTGTCCGCATTTTGCTTGTTCGGCTCCACAACACCAAAGAGCGCTTGCTCTGATCGCTTTTCGCTGGCGACACCCAACGTCTTGAGTCCCACGAACAAGTTTGCGGCTTCGCTCATCTGTTTCGCAGCGTCTGCGGGATAGCTTTCGTGGGATGGAATGGTCCATATCCCCGACTTGCGATCCTGAGCGACTTCGAATTCGACGTAGTCTTCTTTCGGTGTGTCATATCGCAAAATCTTGAGCGATGCTGCAGCCACCGGATCGGTGAACTTTTCGAAAAGCACTTTTCCAACAAGGTCGCGATTTTGCGGAGCGTATGAGTTGTTTCGGCTGGACGTCGCCCATGCCAACAGTGCAATGACGCCAGCAACGACGGCCAACGACCCAGTCTTGGTTCCCTCTGTCACTTTGTGTATCTCCAAAATCTGCGCAATGAATGGTTGTTTGAATTGAGTGCGGAAAGTGCTCGCAAGCAAATTCCGCTATTGTTGATTTGCCGAACAGTGTTCTATCGTAATCGATTCTTCGATATGCCTTCTCGCTCGCGAAGCCGTCGCGAGACAAGCACTACAATTCCGACCAATAGCGGTGGAATAGGTGGAACGAACACGGCCAACAATTTGTAGTAGTTTTGAATCTTGCCAATGGAATCATCCGCCTTGCGACGTGCCTCACGAATCCCTTGATCTCGCTCTCGCTGCAGTCGCTCTTTCTCTACTTGGGCCTTCTTGGTCAACTGCAAACGCTTGATGCTAGCGATTTGCGCCATTTGACGGACCTTTTCAATTTTCTGCGGATCGTTCGTCCCCTCGGTCTGAAGCTTTTCGATCTGCTCCTTCAACTCCCGCTCGGTCTTGGCGTTCACTTCTTCTAGCTCCGCAATGGTCTTGTTGAAGTTATTGCTGAACTCCGTTCGCTGCTTGGCTTCTTCCTTGCGGGCTTCGTCCGCTTTGAGTTCAACCAGCTTGAGCGTGCTATATGTCGGAATGTGACGTCGAACCTCTGGGTATCGCATTTCACCAGCCAACACGTCGATCACATTCAATACGAAGGTAATGTTTTGGAATTGGAAATTGATCTCTTCCAGCATTGGGGGCCGGTTGCGAATATCGATGAACGTTCGCGACATGCAATCGATGTCCGTAACGTATACCGTCTTGAGCGGTCGAGCGCTTGCATCTCCATTCGAACTATCCGCAGGGCCTTCGATGAGCGCGGCTAAAATCTGCTCGCCCTTTGGCTCTCCACGTCGAATCTGATATTCCGTAGCCCGACTCAAACCCGATTGCTGAACACTATTGATCTCGGATTGAGTCATTGTTCCAGCCAACGTACCCGTCTTGATCAAAGGAGTAAAAGTGAGCCCGGACTTCTCCTCAGGCACAATCACCCCGGCGTACAACATGAATACTTCTTTAAGCCCCTTGGTCATCTCGCTCTTTTCACTCAATGCATCGTTGGCACCTGGAGCTTCCTCGCGTGCAAAGATCCACAAGCTCGACGCTTCGGAGGTTTCTGCAAGGATGGGATACGGGTTGTATTCCTGCCAGCAGATATCCGGTGCAATCGCTCCTGCCATCCCAGCAGAACCGGGCACTTGGACTCCCAACAAACGCCACAGAGGACGTATATCGCCCTTGGGCTGTTGACCTTGGCCCATCATCATCATCATTTGATTGCCCGCTTGCTTTGGATCTCCCGTACCAGGGATCGCATCAAGAGCGACGATGGGGTCTTCGAAAATAGCCGACGGCAATCCAGCTTTTACAGCCGCAATAAAATTGCCCATCTCTTCAGGACCAAGCGACGATGGCTGCACGGCCAACATGACGTCGTACTTCTCTACATCGATAGGAGACGCAGCGTTGATCTCGGAAACTTCGAACTGCTTGGCCAACTCATCCACAATCGGCTGCGAAGGCGATTGCTGGAAAGTCCGTTGATCCAAGCCTCCCATCAATCTCGCATCCGTCTTGAGAATACCCAGCTTCTTTCGCGCGGGCTTGGCCACGGTCGTCAGCGACCGTGCCAATTCATACTCTACCGGTACGCCTGGCTCAAAAAATGGGATGACCACTTTCTGAAGTCCACTTCGAAATGCAGCGCCGAGAATCACAGGCTGATCGGAGTAGGTACCACGCTCGCGAGCACGAATCATCTGCGGCAAAATTCCGTATTGCTGTTCCGCTTGCTTTTCTTCTTCGCTCGACGGCACAATCGAATCGTAGATGCGAACTTGCATCGACACGCCCGAAGAAGACGCGGCAGACTCAAACTCCTTGAGAAGCGAAATGATCTGATACTTGATCTTTGCATACTGCTCAGGCACTTCCGCTGAAAGGAACGCGTCGACAACAATGTCCCGATCCTTTCCGAGCCCTCGTATCATCTCGACTGTCACCGGCGACAAGGAACTAACCTTCATCTCCGTCGCGTCCAAACGAACCAAGTCACGGTTGCGGAACAACATGCTGCCAGCTACCGCAAGAACCGCGACCAAAGCGATTCTCGTCAAGTAATGCAACAGCTTTGAATTCCCATCCCGACCGCCGCTCCAGTGACGCTTGCCGATCAACACCATGCACAAATAAATCCCAAAGCAAGCGATCAACAAAAAGTACGCCATGCCGGACAGGCTCAGCACCCCTCTACCGAAATCGTCAAATCGCTCGGGGATACTGAAATTCTTGATTTCACGTGCAAAGGCTTTGTTTGCAATGGTGTCTGCCTTGAACGCAAACGCGAGCGGCGCGTTAAACATCGCACCGAGAATAAACCCCACGGTCAAGTTATTGGTGAGGAACGACGCAACCATACCGATCGCTATCATCGCCAAGCCAATAAACCAGTAACCGATGTAGTTGGTAAAGAACAAGCCTGTATCGATTTCACCTTGGGTCAGCAACGCTAACACGATGAACGTTGAGAGTTGAGAGAACAGCAACGACACCGAATAGATGGATGCAGCGGCGACGTACTTGCCAACCACAATATCAAAGTCGTCCGCAGGGAGCGTCAACAACAGTTCGTCTGTTCCTTGCCGACGTTCTTCTGCCCAGATACTCATCGTGATGGCAGGGATAAAGAACAACATGATGTAGGTAAACCACTTGTTCAATTGGCCGAGTGTCCCCAGATTGGAACTAAAGAACTCATGCGGCCAGAACGCAGCCATGCTGGTCAACAAAACGAACAAGCACAAGAACACGTACCCGGTCGGATTGGAAAAGTATCCATAAAAGTTACGCTTGAGCACCGCGTACGCTACGCGGCGTCCTCTCGCTAACAACATCACCATGGCGAGCATTACGCCGAGGAAAACAATGTCCAGCAAAAGCAGTTTGACTAGTGCACTGAGTACAAGAACCACTTCCAGTATCCTTTAAATCGCGAATCGTTGATCGTTGTCATAATCTCTAACACTGGAAAGCGCTCGTCCGCACTTTCCAAATCACCCGTTAAAAGCATCGCCTTTAACTAGAGCTACCAAGCGGACCGCAATCGCTAAGCTGCACCAGTCAGCTTATGGAACGCAGCCGAGATGTCGTTGTCGACTCCCTTGATATGCTTGAGCTCATCGACCGTTCCTTCGAAGACCTTTCGACCTTCATTGATCATGATGATCCGAGAGGCCATCGCTTCGACCTCTTGCAGAATGTGCGTCGACAATAGAATCGTTTTGGTTTCGCCAAGCTTACGCATCGTGTTCCGTACTTCACGGATTTGATTCGGATCCAAACCGGCAGTGGGCTCGTCCAAGATCAACACATCTGGCTCATGAAGCAATGCTTGTGCCATACCGACACGCTGCCGAAAACCTTTCGACAACTTGCTGATCGCCTTGTGCACCACGGATTTCAGATCGCACAATTCGATCACGGCTTCGATCCGCGTCTTTTTGTAGTCGCTGGCCATGCCTCGAGCTTCAGCAAAAAAACTGAGCAAGCTTGATGGCGTCATGTCCGGATACAACGGCCCATTCTCCGGCAAATACCCTAGCCGTACCGAGCCAGCAATCCGGTCGGTAAACATGTCATGCCCAGCAATCCTCGCAACACCTTCACTGGGTGCCAAGTAGCCCGTTAGCATCTTCATGGTCGTGCTTTTGCCAGCACCGTTCGGACCCAAAAACGCTACCAACTCACCCTTATTGACTCGAAATGACACATCGCGCGAAGCAGCGAACGGTCCATAAAACTTGGAAAGCCCCTCGGCCTCGATCATTGCCGGTGTGCTTGCACTTGGTTCAGGCATTTTTGCTCGACTGAGTTAACGATTGGAGTAAGACGCAGAAACACGACGCCGTCACAGACTCGCTGATCGGCGCAACGGGAGTATATCGGGTTTCAATAGGCCAACAACGCACAATTGACATCGCAGCGCTATCCGGCCATTGAATCGACAACCTTCTCATGAACAGAGTATTGCCTTTATCAACCCATTACTCACCGCCAAAGAACCTCTCGCGATCTATGGAACGGTAACGCTTTTGCTACGTTTTTGAAGGACTCTCAGTTCACCGCAACCCTTCCAATTCGCGAAAGATTTTGCCAATCCGGAATCTTTGGAAGTAATGCAGGGAAATAACCCAAAAGATATCCTGTTAGGGCTGCTTGACAGACGTTCCACTTAGAGATTGTAATAAGATAGCTAGACCGAATAAGTCAAAAGCATTTCGGAATTCATGTCCGGCTATCCAGCCACCTTTTTTCTCTCTACGAGGAATGCCATGCGCACCAAACTATTACTTGCACTCGCTCTTCTTTGCCTGCCTTTGAGCATCACAGGCTGCGATTCATCTTCGAACACCGTCGGTGAAGGCAACAAAGAGCCACCACCAGATGTTAAGGCTGCTAACGAAGCACGCGACAAGGCCTACGCTGAAATGATGCAAAAGGCACAAGCAAACCCAACACCAAGCCCAGATCAACAACAGTAATTCGTTACTGCTGAAACATGCTCGTAGAAATGCCTCCATGATTTGGAGGCATTTTTTTTGATATCGCGAGCCGAAAAAACAATAGCGACCGCAATCAACAACCAATTCCCCAACAGACATGACCATCTGCTGGGAAGTCAATCAAATACCGCAACAGCCCCGCAACCCAATATCAGTCGCCGCGAAGCTTGAGCCCCATGCCGGTAAGCTTCTCGCGAACTTCAGTCAAACTCGTCACACCGAAGTTCTTGCATTCCAACAGATCATCGCCCGTCTTGCGAATCAACTCGCCAATCGTGTTGAGTTGCAACCGAACCATGCACTTGCGTGCACGAACCGATAGATTCAATTCCGAAATCGGACGGTCCAGCAACATTTGCTGATCTGGCGACATACCGCTGATATCCAACGGTGGATCCGCTTCTCGCTTCTCATGAGCAAACTGACCTAGACTCAATCCTCGAGCAACCAACATGTCGCGAATTTCCACCAAGGATGTTTCGCCAAAGTTCTTGCTGGAAAGAAGCGTCTGCTCGGAAACGCGAGTCAAATCGCCGAGTGTTCGGATCCCCATCTTTTGCAAGCAATTGCGGGACCGAACCGACAATTCAAAGTCGGTGACAGGAACATTCAGCAACTGAGCCAAACGTTCGTTCTTCTTCTGCGAATCTTCGTCGTAAAGGATGTTTCCACCAGCGGCAGCGTCCTTCAAGTAAAGCTTTGCCAACTTGTGATCCGGTTGGTTTTCCAAAACGCGACGATAGCATGCTTGAGCGCGAACGTAATCGTTGCGATCTTCATACATCAATCCGAGGTTAACCAAAGTTCCAACGTGCGATGGAATAACACCAGCACCGCGTTGGTATAGCTCGAACGCTTGCTGATCATTGCCGACCCGATCGTTCTCGATCGCCAAACCGAACAATGCGCCCGCGTGTCGCGGGTTAACTTGCAATGCGCGTTGGTAAAGAGCAATCACTTCAGGCAAGTTACCACCCAGAGCTGCCAGCGTTGCGGCTCGTTGGAATGGATACTCTGCGTGCTGCTCTACAGGGCCAAAGATATTGTCGAGAATCTTGAGAGCTTCTTCTTTGCGACCGATGTATCGCAAGATTTCTGCGCGGGACAGCTGGCACCATTCCGCTGTGTACCCAGCCTTTTCCGCTGCATCGTAGTACGACAGAGCGCGATCGTAATCCTCCAACTGGAAGCAAATCTTGCCCATGTAATACTGAGCGAGCGCGCCACCATCGGCCTGCTTCAGCGTGGCTTCCGCTTCTTGAAACTTGCCAATCAAATACAAACAAACTCCAAGGCGAGTCATCGTCGCTGGAGATGGGTTCTGCGCCGTTTGCAACTCTTGTACAGCATCTCGAAGCAAGGCAGCTTGAGTCAAATCCTCTTCGACAGCACGTACCAACCGATCGATATCTTGGGGTCCAAACGTCTGATTGGAAAGAACGATCTCGCGAATATCTACAGTTGCCGATTGAACCATTGGTTCTCAAATCTCCCGTTAAATCGAATCGTGGAATTTGGTCATGGATCCACGGAACCCTAAATCTGGAAGCCGACGATGGGAGTCGAACCCATAACCCCCGCATTACGAATGCGGTGCTCTGCCAATTGAAGCTACGTCGGCAAACTTGGTCTCGCCGCGACGCCCGATCGCGCGATGCAAACTCTAGACCACCTTAGTGGAAACAATTTGCTTTTCCAAGAATCCCATAAAATAAAGCCGAAAGACCAGAATCGTCAAGGGCAACCGCTCTATGAGCAACCCTAATCCTAAGGCTTTTTTTCGAGCAAAAGCCCCAATTCTTCCTGCGAATTAAAGGTTTTTGGAAGCAGTTCGGCCGGCAGATCGACCCGGCAAATATCCGTGCCTGCTGCTTGGTGTAACCCGCGAAGTGAGCGGTTACCGGCCCGCCAGCCTTCCTCAGCTAGATCCACGAGATCCGTCCGGTAAAGCCCGGGAAGCGGCAAAAAGGACTCGCCGCCAAAAACGACGATACGCGCGGCCGGAGACCTATCCATCCCGGATTGCATGGCTGCCAACCATTCGGCACGCCACTCGACGGTGTCGCAACTGCAGACAACACAGGCGGATTGTCCCATGGAATGGGCATGACGCAGGGCGGCGACCAAACCCGCCAGAGGACCAGCATGATCCAGACCGTCTGCAATAGTTTCTATCCCCAGCCCCTCGTAGTCGCTGGTGGCCTGCGCGACCAAAATCGGGTCCAGCCCCGAAAGCCTCAACTCACGTGCTAGCTTTGATACCAGTCGCTCCCCAAAAATTTCCACCAACGCCTTGTTCGATCCAAAACGCGTACTCCTACCTCCCGCTAAGATGTAGGCCGTTTCGACCCGATGCTGAATCCGCATTGCGACTGTCGCCCTTCTGATTTCCCGTCATTGAGTAATAAGCTGTTATCCTATCATGCCCACATTGCTTTCCACTCAGTCTGAAAACACTTCCCGTCCTAACATTCCAGAGAACTTTCTCGAACTGCTTCGCGAAACGTGGGGATTCGATAGCTTGCGTGAATCGCAAGTGTCGGCGATCTCATCGATCCTAGAGGGACGCGATACGTTGGTCGTGATGCCGACCGGTGGCGGCAAGTCTCTGTGCTACCAAGCGCCTGCTATCTTCCGAGGTGGCATGACCATTGTCGTGTCGCCCCTATTGGCTCTCATGAAAGACCAAGTGGACTCGCTCAAGCAAGTCGGAGTCAACGCGATCCGCATCGACAGCACGCTCACCGCGTCAGAAAAGCGAGAGGCGGCTGCGCAGATACGCTCAGGTGCAGTCCGTTTGTTATTCGTGTCGCCAGAGAGACTTGCCAATCCGGAGTTCATTCGATTCCTAGAAGGGAACGATATACACACGATTGCCATCGACGAAGCGCACTGCGTTTCACAATGGGGACATGACTTCCGTCCTGAGTATCGTCAATTGAGTTCGCTGCGTTCGCATTTCCCCAACGCAGCCATGCATGCACTAACAGCTACCGCCACAGAAAAAGTTCGCAATGACATCATCGATCAATTGCAATTGCGAACACCACGTGTGCTGGTCAGCTCCTTTGATCGCCCCAATCTAACCTATCGCGTCCTCCCTCAATCCGACGCTGCCGAACAGATTCGCGAAGTATGCGAGCGCCATCGTGGCTCCGGCGGGATCGTTTACTGCTTGCGTCGCAACGACGTCGAAATCATCGCGGAATTCCTCAAGAAGAAAGGCTTTTCCGTTATTGCCTACCACGCAGGGATGTCGCACGAAGAACGCAAACAAGCCCAAGAAGCCTTCATCAACGAGTCGGTCGATGTCGCCGTCGCAACTGTGGCCTTCGGAATGGGAATCGACCGTTCCAATGTTCGCTACGTTGTTCACGCTTCGATCCCCAAATCGATCGAACACTACCAACAAGAGACCGGCCGAGCAGGTCGAGATGGGCTTCCCGCAGAGTGCGTGTTACTCCACAGCGCTGGCGATGTGATGACACTCAAAAAGATTACCGAGGGCAGCCTCAAAGAAGCCAACGCCCCCGAAGAGATCATCGCTTCCTCGCGCAACCAGATCGAAGAGATGTCGCGATACTGCCGTACACCCGTTTGCCGCCATCGCGCACTCGTGGAATACTTCGGGCAATCGTATCCATCGGATTCATGCGGTGCATGCGATATTTGCCTAGGCGAAACCGATGAGATTCCTGATGCGAAAGTCATCGCTCAGAAAATTCTATCGTGCGTCTTTCGAGTTCAAGAACGATTTGGTGTCAACCATGTCGTCGATGTATTGCTCGGCGCCAAAACGCAGAACGTCACTCAACGCGGACACGACCAACTCAGCACATACGGCCTTATGCGGGAACATCCGAAATCGCAAGTGCGAGATTGGATCTACCAACTCGTGGGACAAGGTGCCCTCGACCTGGACGGCTCTGAGTACCCAATTCTCAAACTGAATCCTCAGTCGAAATCCATTCTCTTTGGCGACGGTCAACCGCGATTGATTCGCACCGCAACAAAAGCGAAAGAGAAAAAGCAGGCCAGCACCAGCGAAGCAGCTACGTACTCGGATAGCGGCTTGTTCGAAAAGCTACGCGTGTTGCGCAAGCGACTCGCTCAAGAACAAAATGTGCCGCCGTTCGTTGTCTTCTCGGATAGCGTATTGATCGAAATGAGCGCCTACCGCCCCTCAACGCTTGAAAACATGCTCAATGTTTCAGGCATTGGTAACGCCAAACGCAATTCCTATGGTCAAGCGTTCCTCGACACCATCCTGGAACATTGCAACGCTCATTCGCTTGCGATGGACTTTGATTGGAAATCCAAGGCTGGTATAAACGGCGCGCGATCCACAGCCCCCACCGCGATAAGATCTTCTGCGACCGGGACCAAGAATGTCACGTTGCCATTATTGCGACAAGGCCGCTCCGTTGCGGAGATTGCAACCAAAGCAGGTGTCTCTCCAAGTACCGTTCACTCGCACTTGGTGGATCTGCTATCCGAAGAAGCTGTTGCAAGCATCGATCCTTGGGTTACCACCGAAGTTCAACAAAATGTGATCGCAGCCGCAAACATCGTCGGTCGAGAACGACTTAAGCCTATCTTCGAACACCTCAATGGAGCCGTCGGCTACGAAACGATCCGACTGGTCATTGCATTCGAAAAACAGCAATCGGCATCGGCCGAGAGCTAACGCGAGTAACTGCCATCACGGGTTACGCCGTAAGGCTTGAAAGAAGCACGGGCATTCCGCCCGTAAAACGATAAACAAATCGCTGCACCTATCCCGAAGGGATTAAAGCCTGTAGCCGGTGGTTGAGCGAAGCGACACCACCGGTCCCTCATCCGATGCCCCGCGCATCCCGAAGGGATGCCAGCAATGATTTAAGCCAATCGTTGCACCGAAGCGCATCAACCAGGATTGCGCGGAGCAAGGAACCCATTACAACCCAACGAGTCATGGCTTGGTACTCTTATCACAACCCGAAACGTAAGTTTTGAAGTTGCGTTATTTGCATTTAGGGCTGAAGGCCCGACACATCCTCTGTCGGTGCCGTAAGGCGCCGGACCGGCAGTTTCAAGGGTCTCAGGCCCGAAGGGCCGACACACGTTTCTCATGTATCGCCCCTTCAGGGCTTGCTTCTCGATTGGTCTTCGAACCGTGGCTTATCAGCCACGGCATTGGATATGCCGGCCCTCCAGGCCTAGTCAGCGCAACTTCAAAAAGCGTTAGCGAGGGATCCCACCAACTCCTACATGCAACGATCAAGAAGCCTCACACAAAGACACCAAGCCACAAAGATTCCAAAAATCTACTCTGCATTCAACTCTTCTCTGTGCTTCTGTGTCTCTGTATGAAAAATCCAGCCGGAACACAAAGACCACACCCCCTAATAGAGTTAGGACCACACCAAAGTCACGATCAATTCGGAATGCACTTCTCCTGCGCAAATCTATCAGCTATAATTTGGGATATTGACGTCGCTTAATTGCGTAATCCAAAAGATTCGCAAGCGGGGGAACCACTTCTGCGAGCCGTGTATGAAAATACA
>CAIXME010000081.1 GCA_903920425.1 uncultured Pirellula sp.
AGCGGAACTCATTTCAATGGAACGATTTTGCGCAAGTGGAGCGTCGAAAAGCCGAGCAAGGTACACATTGCGATGGACCGGCCTGCTCATCGATTGGATAGCGCTTTTGGACGATTGATCTCGCTGACAGATCCTTTCCAATCCACTTCTACGTATTCACTGACCCACCAAGATGGAGCGCGTTCGTTGTCTCGTGTTCGCGTGTGGGTATCCGATGAGTCCAACCAGTCGATCATGATTGCCAATATGGGTGCGACCGAAGAGAGAATTCGCATCGCCTGGGAGATGACCCCTTCGCAGTATGCCGTCGCATCAACGCTACCGACCGACACGTTCTCTGCTGATCGGTACATTCAAAACTACGCTGCGAGCAGCGAGTGGGAAGTTGTCGTTCCACCCTGCGAAGTCTTTCGAATCGATTTGATGGAAGAGTATCAACCTACCCATGCAAGGACAGAGCGCTCTCGTCCGTTGTATTGGTACAGCAAAGATTCGTCGATGGTGCGCTCTTTGGATTCTGCACTCACGGCCCTAGAACAAGGTGTCAATCGCCTGAGTATTCCTCAGCGTTTCGAAGATTTCCCGATCAACTCCAGCTTCGAGATCGCAAATGATTTTCAGCGGCGAGGGCGATTTGAAGGTTGGACTACTTCTACCGATCCGACCGCGACCGTCGCGATAGACAAACGTACATCTACCGATGGCAATGCGTCACTATGCATCCAGAATGAAAAAGCAACGTCGATCGCTTGGTTGCAAAGCGATCCGTTCGCAATGCCCCTTTCGGATCGCCTTGTGGTCTCCTTTAAAGTTTGGGCAGAACAAAAGCCAGAACAGGTCAACGTTTCCATATGGCTATTCGACTATCAATCCGACCGCTTCGAGCCTCTCGCAACCAGAACCCTCGCGGAAGCCATTTCGGGAGGCAAAAATGTCGGCGGATGGATCCATGTTACGTCCGACGTCTCCGATGAAATAGTCTCTCAAATGCAGCGTCGCAATCGCATGGAAGGGGAGCCGGTTCTCCTTCGTTTGCAATTCGAGGCCAAAGGACAAGGGACGCTATGGCTGGACGATATCTCGCTCTCCTCAGACTTCTTGCGAGATACCGAGCGACGCGATTTGCGATCGGAACTTTTTCTCGCGCGCAGCTCCATCCAAAACGGTGACATCGGTCCTGCAATACAACTGCTCTGTTCCCCCAAAGGTCGACTCGTTGGGTGGGGAGATGCAGCGGTCCAAGGAAGAAAGCAATTCGTTTCTCTGAATGAACCGGATACCAAGGTTGCGTCGGTCGAGAATGGCATTGAGCCTGCAGAATCCAAGCCCCCCACAATCGACAAGTCTGAAAAGAAGAGCAAGCCGGCAAAAAGAGCTCGCGGCTTTTGGTGGCAAAGGTAGTACTTCCTCTGAACGTAGTGACGTGGTCCAAGCCGGGAAAGTGTTACGGCGGGAGGTTGCATAGTTGGGAAGTTCGGGCTTTAATGAGCTTCCCCCCACACCCACCCTACTGCGGTTTCAACTCGCGCATCAGATAGTTTTGCGATGAGCTGGATTTCGCAAAGTGCCTAATCCACACGGCTACCTACCCATGAAAAGCATTGCGTTAGCGATCTTTTTCCCCGCTCTTCTCTTTGCCGACAACATCGTTTTGGGAGACGATATCTACCTGAACAAAATAAAGCCGATACTGCAGGCCCGATGTTATGCTTGCCACGGCGCGTTAAAGCAAGCGAGCGGTTTGAGGCTAGACACGGCGGTTGCCGCCATCACAGGTGGCGACTCTGGCCCTGCAGTGGTTCCCAATCAGTCCCAAACAAGTCCGCTGTGGAGCAGGGTCCAGCAAACAGATCCAGGCTTGCGGATGCCGCCCGAAGGAGAGCCCCTCAAAGCAGAAGAGATCGCTCTCATCGCCCAGTGGATCGATTCGGGAGCCGTGGCACCCGATGGCGAGTCCCCCGAAACAGATCCTGCAGAGCACTGGGCATTTCGTGCTCCAGAGAAAAAGGCGTTACCGACCAACCTCGATTCGCAATGGAACACGAATCCCATCGACGCTTGGATCCACCAAAGGCACCAAGCCCTACAACTAAAACCTCAACCCGTCGCGCCGAAGTCTGTATGGCTGCGGCGAGTCTACTTGGATCTCATCGGGCTACCTCCTACGCCTGACCAACTGCAATCCTTTGAGAACGACACAAGCGAAGAGGCCATGCACCGCGTCGTGGATCAGCTACTCGAAAGCCCACAATACGGAGAGCGGTGGGGGCGGCATTGGATGGATATCTGGCGTTATAGCGATGCCTGGGGACTGGGTGCCGAGATGCGAAACTCACAAAAGCATCTCTGGCATTGGCGGGACTGGATTGTCGAATCGCTGAACACAGATAAGCCTTACAACGAAATGCTGCGTGAAATGCTGGCCGCCGACGAGTTGTATCCCAGCGATCCATCGCGATTGCGGGCTACAGGATTCCTCGCTCGGCATTACTTCAAGTTCAACAGAACTACTTGGTTGGATGAAACCGTCGAGCATACGTCCAAAGCGATGCTGGGTCTAACGGTCAACTGCGCCAAGTGCCACGATCATAAATACGACCCATTAACACAAGTAGAATACTATCAATTGCGTTCGTTCTTTGAGCCCTATCAAGTCAGAACGGACATGATCCAAGGCGAGACCGATTTTGAGAAGGATGGAATGGCTCGCGCATTTGATTGCAACCTCGAGGCTCCCACTTACCTGCATGTACGAGGAGACGATCGCAACCCCGACAAAAACCATCTTCTATCGCCTATCTTGCCCGCGTTCCTGGCTCCCGAATCTCCACGCGTGGAAACGGTCCCATTGCCGCCCACCAGCCAGTACCCAAGCTTGAACGCAGAGGTTGCCGAAGCCTATCGCAGCCAATACGCAAAAGAGCGAGCGACTGCATTGCAGGAACTGGAGCTTGCGCGATCTCATCCAGATGCAGTCGATGCGATAAAACTGGCTGAGCTGAAACATACGATCGCACAAGCGGAATGTGAACTGCTTGAAGCACGCTTGATGGCAGACCTTGCATGCGCAACAGCTCCCTCTCCTATCCCGCCGGAACACTATGCGA
>CAIXME010000082.1 GCA_903920425.1 uncultured Pirellula sp.
ATATCCAGACGACGTACCACGGTCCAACTCCAGTAGAGGGTTCTCGAAGAAACCCGCTATCTGAATGAACCATGCCTTTCCTGTCGAACTGGCCCCTTTTGAAGCGCCTCGCGCTGGCCCCTTTTAGGCGCTCACTGACAGTTAGAGGTAGTGGGCGATGAAGCACAGCTTGCCCATGCGATGGATGCTATCAACGTCGCTGCTCCAGACTTGATCATTCTCGATCTGCAAAGCTGTGATCTGACGAGAGACTTGCCTCAACTGTTTCGCGAGGAGAGAAACATATCGCTTAAGTCGATCGTGATTACATCCTCATCCACGGACTACGAGCTTACCCAATGCATTCAAAATGGGGTAAACGGTATCGTTAGCAGAAATGTAGCTCGCTGCGAGATGATCACTGCGATCCGCAGAGTTCTAACAGGACGTGCTCACTATTGTTCCGATACGACTGCGAAGCTCAGAAAAGATGGCAAGTCCAACTTGTTGACAAAAAGGGAATTGGAAGTCCTTCAGCTTCTGGCCTTTGGTTTCTCCAACAAGGAAATTGCAGGGAAACTCGCCGTGGGGATCGGTACCGTCAAGACTCATCTTATCAACATCAATGCTAAGCTCAATGTTGCCACGCGTACCGAGGCTGTGATCCGTGGCGTTCAGCAACGATTGGTCAGCATCTGTAATAGTTCAAACCCATCTCACGAAATACAACGCGATGCCAAGTAAGGCTCTGTTGTGTGGCAACGTCTAACAATGCAGTTAGCGAGGAGAATCGCTTACGCGACCAAGTTGCTTCTCCTGCTGCCAGGCCGAATCGGCCCAATAACCAACAATCCTACTTAAGAAAGGTACGGCGTTAAAAAATGTGCTGCCATAACAAAATCATTGATAGGCTTAGAACTTTACTTACCGAACTTCATACCCGTGAGTCGAGTCGGGAGCAAGGCAGTTGCAACCATGGCTGCGATGTTTCGTTCACCGTCGACACGGAGCAACAAGCAATCGAAGACGTTCAAGACCATCGAGAAGTATGCGCATCAATTGAGGGCTGCGATACATCACGTTAGTACGATATCTGCCCAATGTTGTGCTAGGGGCATGGCAAGAATCAGGGGTGTGAAACTAAGCCGAATGCCGCGTGGATTGTGTCCTAGGTTGGGCAGGCCCGTTGTCCGGGTTACGCATAAACGGCGAAGGCTAGCCCTCTGAATGTCCTCTGAACCCATTTGGGCTTTTTAAATTCGTGTCCCCCTCATTCTGAGCCTGAGGCAGTTGGCTTGGGCTGTTAAATGCAAAACCAGTGAAAGGATTAATAAGATGACTAACTTGATACACCATTTCGCCGTTCCCACTCGCGACTCTGTTTCGAGTGCCAATCAATCGATTTTCGATCAGTTTCACTCAGGTATTGGCTTTGTCCCAAACCTGTACGCCACGTTTGCATACAGCGAAACGGCACTCGGCGACTACTTGAAGCTGCAAGGTCGTAAGTCGTCGCTTTCGCTCAAGGAAAAAGAGGTGATCAACCTGGTGGTTAGCCAAGTCAACGAGTGCAGGTATTGTTTGGCAGCGCACACGCTGTTGGCTCAAAAGGCAGGCTTCTCTGAAAAGCAGACGATTGAAATTCGTCGCGGTGAGTTCCCCAGCGACACGAAACTCGACGCGCTCACGAAATTCGTTCGAAGTGTTGCTGAAAATCGTGGAAGGGTAAGCGAAGAGGAGCGTGCTTCGATCTTCGATGCGGGGTACACACAAGGTAATGTCGTGGACATGGTCATCATGATTGGTGACAAGATCATCACCAACTATCTTCATAATGTCACGGATGTGCCGGTCGACTTTCCGGAAGCACCCTCGCTTTGAAACAATTGGACTATTTTCTCGATCACTAAAGACCGGTATGCCGTCAAAGGCACTCCGGTCTTTTTCGTTTTCAAGCCGTGAACTTGGTTTTCTTTCTTTTCAACGAATTGAGTTGTTTTGATCAAGAAAACAAGACTCGGGGCGTAAGAGAGGGGCGGTTGAAGCCGTCTAAAAGGTATGAAGCGGACGATGTGAACCGCAAACGAAAATCAAAGTGAGAATAGAGGGTTACGAAGATGAAAAGCAACTGGAAAAATATCGCTGTGGCTGTGTTGGTGGTTGTAGGTGGAGTTAGTGTCGGCGTTGCTGCACTCTCTGGTGCTATCAAGTCACGTCCAGCCGCGGTGGCAACGATGTCCGACCCATCTATGGTATCGATGCAGTCTGATAATGGCACATGTGAAATGTGCTCTGGCAGCGACCAAACGAAGTGCACGACGGGTAATTGCTCTGGGAGTTCGGACATGATGAGCATGACGATGGATAAACCGATGTCTATGGCGGGCAACACCATGTCGTCGATGGCCGAAGGGAAAATGTCTGAGGGTAGTATGGTAAATACCGCATCGCCATCGATGGCTGGCAACTCGATGGCACCCAGTATGGATTCGGGAAAGATGTCCGGCGGAGAGCAGATGGTCGCAGTCCCAAAGATGTAATGCGAAAGCATCCCCTCGATTCGAGACCTTGATGCATATCGCGGTTGATGTCAGCCGCGATTTTTGTTGACGACGCCCTACCCACCAACACCTATGCATCGAGTCGAACCAAGCCGTACATATTTTTCCCTTGGATTGAACATCGTGAACCACCTGCCGATAATACCCGTTTTGAAAAAGATTGTCGCGTCTATTGTCGTTCGACTACTTCTCACTTTGGTGGCAAGCACCTCGGTATCGGAAGCACAAAACGTGGAGATCAATGCCCAATCGCAATGGGTCTCGAAGCATGAAATTCAATTGACAATTGAAGCTGTGATTGCACCCGGAGTTCATATCTACAGCCTAGAGCAAGTGCGTCCAATCCTTGCAACGCACATACAAATCGATCCCAATGAATCGATCGAGTCGGTAGGCACGTTTCAATCGGTGACCTCACCCAAACGCCATATCCATGAGCAACTCGGTATTGAGGTCCAAGAGCACTTCGATCGCGCTCAATGGACCGTTCGGGTCTATGTGCGGGAGAGTCAAAAGACGACTGCAGTTACAGGATCTCTCTTTGCTCAGGCATGCGAGGACGAAAAGTGCTTTCCGCCCGAAACTCACACGTTTCGAGTCGAGATTGGAGAGATGGATGATGGGGGTGTGATCCCGACTGTCATGAATACAACCGAAGTAGCAAATTCGTCGGCTGAGGCAACTGGAAACAATACCGTTCAGTCTTTCCTGGATAGTCTCGAAGTGCCGAATTCGGAGAGCAGCAAAGCAACGATTTGGTCCATCCTGCCCCTGGCATTCGTTGCAGGATTTTTACTTAACTTTATGCCATGCGTTTTGCCTGTTGTAGGGATCAAGCTTCTGTCATTGGTGAAGCAGTCGAAGCTTGATTACAAGAGGGTAGTCTTTGCGAATCTTTTCTATTCTGCTGGGCTAATTTCGGTGATGATCGTGTTAGCATCCTTTGCCGTGTTCGCAGGATTAGGCTGGGGGCAACAGTTCAGCAATCTGTGGTTCAGTGTCACGTTGATTGGTATCGTATTCGCGTTCAGTCTAAGCTTGCTAGGTGTTTGGGAGATACCGTCGATTGGATTCTCCCAATCCAAAGGAGAACGCAATCAGTACGTATCGTCCTTTAATGATGGTGTGTTGTGCACTGTACTGGCAACTCCGTGCAGTGGGCCGTTCTTGGGTGCGGTGTTGGCTTGGGCGGTTTCGCAACCTGTTTATTGGACCTATGCCGTGTTCATTGCAATCGGTTTGGGAATGGCAAGTCCTTTCTTGTTGATCGGCTTCTTCCCGGCGCTTACTCGATATCTTCCAAAACCAGGTGCATGGATGATTGTTTTCAAGCAACTGACAGGTTTTGTGATGTTGGCTTCGGTAGTTTACTTGTTGAGCACTTTGCCCGTTACTGCGATCATTCCATCGTTGCTCTTATTGGTTGCCATAGGCATGGCACTGTGGGCAACAAGCTTGGTCGCGAATCATGAGTCATCGGCTCGCAAGATGCAAGTATGGTTTGTAGCTGGGTGCATTGTTGTTGTCGGAGCCACTGTTTCATTTGGTTGGATTAAGGGCGTCACGGAGGATCGATTCGAACGCGATGCCATTCGATTCGTATCGGCTCGGTCAGCTGGAAAGTATGTTCAAAAAACCAGTGGTTCGGACGCAAGTACGGGCAACGCTGCGTTGATCGATTGGGAAGATTATTCCACCGAGCGATTGGAATCACTTCTTCAATCGGGCAAACCCGTCTTCATCGATTTCACAGCGGACTGGTGTTTGACGTGCAAGTCCAACGAATTGCTTGCGATCGAGACGCCGGATTTCGCGAAGGCAATACGAGCGGGCAACGTTGTGGCAATGCGAGCCGATAAAACAGCCCCCAACCCTGATGTTGACTCATTGTTGAGGAAACTGGGCAATTCCTCTGCGTCGATTCCGTTCTATGCCGTATTCCCAGCCCGGGAACCAAATAAACCAATCGTTATGGATGGGCTTTACTCTTCGCCTGAGCCCTTCGTTACACGTATCCAGTCTGCCCTTTAACTCGAAGTCTCCGAAGGAGTACAAATCATGAATCGTCTTTTTGCAGTGAAGCATGTTCTTTGTCGTCGACGTACATTCAGTATGCTTTGGATGCTCGCCGCTACAGCGGTCTTCGTTGGTGGCGCTTCGGTCGCGAATGCGCAACAGCCGAAAAGAACCAAGATGGCAGCGAGCAAGGATGCTAGTGGCTTTGCCGTTGTTGAGCTATTTACCTCGCAGGGTTGCAACAGTTGCCCTTCTGCAGACGAGAACCTTGACGAGATCACTCGGCAAGCTGCTCAAAAGGGAGAAAAGGTTGTAACGCTTTCATTCCATGTGGACTATTGGAACTATTTGGGATGGAAGGATCCGTACAGCACCGCTGACGCTACCAAGCGACAACGACTTTATGCAGGCGTTCATGGATCAAAACAAGTCTATACACCGCAGATGGTAGTCAATGGTACGACTGAACTGCTCGGATCAAGTCGGGACAAATCCAGGGCGGCCATTCAAAGCGCCATAAAGAAACGCCCTCGATCCGATATCGAGATTGTTTCCACCACAAAGGGAGGTGAAGTTGCAGTTGAGTGGCAGGTGCAGGGAATGTTGGCGGGCGACTTGTTGAATGTTGCTTTGGTTCAGAATCAAGCGGAAGACCGTGTCGATTCGGGAGAGAATAGTGGCCGGACATTGAGGCATACCAACGTGGTACGCGACTTTCAAGTCGTCAATCCGGCAAAAGAGAAAGGAGTTTTAACCTTGATGATTCCAGAGGGATTAAAGGCAAACGATTTACACTTAGTTGCCTATGTGCAGTCTCCGATGGATGCCAGCATCCACGCTGTAACTGTTCTCGACATAGAATAGTCCTGACCAGATTGAGGATTCGATTCGGTCCGATCCGATGTCCCATAGAGTTCTTTACTTTCGCAAGTGTTGGAGAAGTACAAAGTGATTCAAGCCATTAAATCAATGATAGGGATTCGTTCGGGCATACCGTTGTTTTGTGCGGCTATTGCGTCCATCGCAGCTTGTGCGCAACAGCCAGGGCAATCCACGTTAGTTACCAAGGCCGAAAACCAAGCGGAGCCAAACATGAAGACGGAGAAAGCCATTTTGGCTGGAGGGTGTTTTTGGGGAATGGAAGATCTCTTTCGGAAGCAGCCGGGCGTGGTGTCAACGCGAGTCGGTTACTCGGGAGGTGATGTCAAGAATGCCACCTATCGCAATCACGGCACTCACGCGGAATCGATTGAAGTAGTTTTCGATCCTGCGAAGACGGACTTTCGCCAACTGCTCGAGTTCTTTTTCCAAGTCCACAATCCGACTACCAAGAATCGCCAAGGTAATGATCGTGGAGCGTCCTACCGATCCGCGATCTTTTATACAAGCGAAGAGCAAAAGCAAGTTGCGTTGGATACGATTGAAGACGTAGACGCTTCTGGATTGTGGCCTGGGATCGTGGTGACGGAGGTGGAACCCGCTGGGGACTTCTGGGAAGCGGAGGCTGAGCATCAAGATTACTTGGTTCGGAACCCGGGAGGTTACACCTGCCATTTCCCACGCAAGGGTTGGGTGCTGCCAAAACGCTCCGCTGCAAAATAATCCTGCTTTCCAGAGTCAAAGTTTCAAAGAAGCGATCGGGATAGTACCAGTCTGTATCGCGGTGAGCCGTTTCGAAGCTTCTCGAATGCGTCATTGATTTCAGTCATTGGATAAACTTCCGTGACTGGGTTGATTTGGTGCCTCGCTGCGAACTCCAGCATGATCCGAGTGGTGGCGATACTGCCTAGCGGCGATGATGACAAGGATTTTTGGCCCGTTATCATTGGGAACACCGCTGCTTCAACTTTCGCTGCTGCTCCGACCGTATGCAATTTGCCTTTGGGTGCGAGGGTCGCCATGTACGCGTCCCACGGTAATGGGGCGTCGGTCGTGTTGATGATCAGATCAAACTTGCTAGCTACACTCTCCAGCGCGCCCGTTTCACCCGAGGCGATGTAGTGATGTGCACCGAGTTCCCTCGCTTCGGATTCTTTGGATCGGCTGCGCGAGATTGCCGTTACTTCGCAACCCCAGGCTTTAGCGAACATGATTGCCATGTGACCTAAGCCGCCAATTCCAATGACAGCTACTTTCGCCGTTGGCAGAATATTGTTCTGAAGGAGTGGGTTGAAAACGGTTACTCCGCCGCAAAGCAGTGGGCCACACTTTGACGGATCCAGTCCATTAGGGATCTTGGTCGCCCATCCCCAATGGCAACGAACGCGGTCGGCAAAGCCACCCGCCTGATGCGTGATTGTACCTTGGACTGCGAAACAAAGATTATGGTTTCCACCTATACATTGATCACAGTGCATGCATGAACGGCAGTACCATCCGAGGCCGACCAGATCACCAATCATTAGCCCTGGGACGGCATCGCCGGTTGCTGCTACGCGACCGATTACTTCGTGGCCACCAACAAACGGGTATTGAGTAAAGCCCCAGGCGTTGTCGAGCATCGACATATCGCTATGGCAAATTCCGCACGATTCGACTGCGATTTCGACATCGCTCGATCCCAATGGCGGAAGCTCAAAATCAAACGACTCCCATTTTCCACTTGCCTTGTGCGCTGCGAATCCGTGTGCGATTGTCATGATTGAATCCTCTGCGAAAATGGGTAGATGTGCTCAAAGCAAATAACAGAATCGATGTCAAGTTCCAGTAAAAAACAGTTCGGTTTCGTAGCCTGCTGATGGCCGTGATACCATTTGCAAGAATGATTTACCGATCTGTTCTGGATCAAAGGGAGTTCCTGCAGCGACTTGTCCCATGATCGAAACTAAACCGATGCGAACGGGAGTGTTGGATAGTTCCTGGCTTAATGTCAGGGCTAGGGTTCGGAGTCCTGCCTTGCCAATGCTTGGCGACGCGGCTTGGTCCCACGGATGATGAGCCCATCCGCCTCCAGTAAAAAGAATGCAACCAGAACCGCGCGCGAGCATGCTTGGGATGACGGCTTGAGCCGCTTCCAATGCACCCACCACATTGACCCGAAAGTCGCTTACCAATTGCTCCGCCGGGAGTTGCGTCGGCTTGATAAATGTTGGTGCAATTGCGTTATAGACAAGCACATCAATGGCAGATTGCGAATTGGCATCAGCAACCACTTTGCCTAGCATGGACGAATCTCCAGCGTCCACAGCCAAGGATCGTACTCTGACTCCTTGCGACTGCAATTCGTTGATCGATGCAGATTGCTTTTCCGGTGTGCGCGACGCGAGTATCAAGTCGTAGCCGTCGTTCCCGAATGCTGTTGCCACTCCATGCCCGACACCCGAACCGTATCCGATAATCAAACAAACAGGCTTGGTCAAAATTTTGGGTTCCGATCCAAAGTTCCATGGGTTACATTGAGTTAGGTACGTGATTCTAGGGCTACGGTAACGAGCAGCAAGTACTAACCTTTTGGTAAGTGCCTCCCGGTTAAGGTTGCGTTAAGGGGCAGTGAGTTGGCTGAAGCAAAATTTAGATGCGGTCTTGAAGCAGCTCTTCAGGTGGTCGGTGGTAAGTGGAAAGTGCTGATCCTTTGGCATCTAGAGAATCCGACGCGATTTGGTGAGTTGAAGCGATTGTTGAAGGGAATCAGTGAGAAGGTTCTGATACAACAGCTTCGTGAATTGGAAGCGGATGGGATCGTAAATCGCAAAGACTTTCAAGAGGTGCCACCAAGGGTAGAGTACTCTCTCACACCGTTCGGCAAGAGTCTCAAAACCGCACTCAGTCCGCTCTGCGACTGGGGCAAGAAACACATGAAACGCATCGGTGAACTACCGAGTAGCTGCGAGAGGCAGTAGAAACGATCAACAAGATGCCCAGTCAGTCGTTCTATCCAAAGGATCTTAGCCTTGTCCTGCAACAACGTTGGCGGGATGCAGGGCATGATCCGGATGCTTTGCCCGCTGAAAAAGACTTGTTTCAACTGATCGACATCGCATATCAAGCGAGCTTGTTGCGCGAAGAGGATTCCCCGGTTCTTTGTCGCGTGTTGGTTTCCTCGCCCGACGATCCAGAGTTAAATTCCATCGAGGCCGCGGATGGACTCTATGTTGTACCATTTGTGGATCGAAGCAGGTTCTCTGCGCATCAGGTTCGAAAAATGGCAGCTGCGGTCGGATACTATCGATCGCTCATTGGCGTTCAAATGGAATCGGATCCAGAGGGTGTTGCGAATATTTGGGGGATGGTTGTCACAGGTGCCGGCTGGGTCAATCACACCGAGGCAACAGTTCACGATGCCACGACGTTGCCTCGCAAACTGGTCATTCACATACTTGGTCCTGGGCATTTGGTTTTCGCGTCAGGGTTGACTCGAGTTTTGGAGACGGTCGGTGGCAAGGTGCTGATGGATGGCTTTGATCCGTTTCGGTCGAAGTGGCTACCTAAGCATTTTGAGCACTTTCGAGCGAGGTTGTTGGAAAGACTAGAAAAGGGCGCGTTGCCGGTCAGCGGTGTGAGGCTATGCGATTCCTTCGTACGCGATGTGGCTCAGAGCGTAGTGCGTCGTGTGCTGAGCTTAGTACGTGGACGTGGGCACGGAGGAATGTTGATCTACCTCAACGACTTCGAAGATAGTCGTTTGGATAATTGGCTGCGTGTCCGAATGCAGTTCAGGCATGCTGCTGCAACCGATCGCTTCCAGGATTTGATGTTAAGGCTCATGCGGCGAACGCTCGAGGTCGGTGCAGCGAACGGGATTGCTGAAGTCCGCTGGAAAGATTTTCTTCGCATGCATGATGCGTCGCTCGGTGGGTTGCATGAGTCGCTGGTCGAGTTCAGTCATTTCTTGGCCGACCTGATGAGTGTCGATGGGTCATTGGTGCTTAGTCGTGAATTTCGGCTAATAGGTTTTGGCGGCGAGATTCTTGGAGATTCTCACGTGAGTACGATTGAGCGCGCTGTTGATCTCGAAGCGGAGAACTCCATTACCGAACAGGCCGATTCCTCGGGTACTCGTCATCGATCAGCATATCGACTGGTCAGTAGCGTGCAGGATGCCATCGTCATTGTCGTTTCGCAGGATGGCGCGGTTCGATTTGTTGCCCACCACGGCGGCCGTTTGGTCTATTGGCCTTATTTACCATAGCAAACAATGAATTTGGAGTTCAATCAAGTGAATCACCTGGCTTCAGAAGCGTTTCCCACGCTGAATGACGAGCAGTTATCCGCAGTTGCGCAGTTAAGCGAGCTGGTTGAGTTTGAAACGAATCAATCTCTCATCCAACAGGGGCAGAAAGGCTACCCTTTTTATGTGATCCGTTCGGGTAGCGTGCGCATTGTCGAACTATGCGAGGATAAGGAAACGTTGATCGTCAATCACGGGCCTCGTGAGTTCACCGGTGATGTAGACATGCTAACCGGACGTTCAGCAGTGATCTCCGCAATTGCGAATGAGCCAGTTGTAGCGTATCAGCTTTGTGCGCAGCGGCTACGAAAGCTACTCAATGACTGCCCGTCCGTCAGCGACACGCTGCTTGATGCGTTTCAAATTCGGCGAAGATTACTTGCTGCGTCCGACTTTGTTGGTGTAAAGATCGTGGGGGAAGCAAACGCTGCAGAGACATCGCGTTTGCGAGAATTCTTTTACAAAAATCATGTACCCTACACCTTTTATGCATCGTCCAGCGATTACGGTCGCGAACAACTAACGAGAATCGACTCGGCTGAAGTTGGGCTTCCGATTGTTCAATGCAATGGACACACAGTCGTAAACCCGTCGTTGCCTAAACTTGCCGAGTGTATTGGTATTTCGCGGAACGTCGATGGGAAGGTGTTCGATCTCATTATTGTGGGTGCCGGACCAGCGGGGTTGGCTGCTGCAGTCTACGCTACATCCGAGGGCATTAATACACTGGTGATCGATAGCGTCGGTCCTGGAGGTCAGGCCGGAAGTAGCTCCAAGATAGAGAATTTCATAGGTTTTCCGTCGGGCATCAGCGGCGGGGAGTTGGCTAATCGAGGCTATCTTCAGGCATTGAAATTCGGGGCTCAGTTCATCGCTCCCATCACGGTGAGATCGATCGAAACACAACCCAACGGAGAGCACCATTTACATCTCTGTACTGGGCAGGTAGCACGTGCTGTTTGCGTTTTGGTAGCGTCAGGTGTGACATACCGGCAACTTGGAGTCGAGGGATGCACATCCTACGAGGGAGCTGGTCTGTACTATGCGGCGACTTCTGCGGAGGCACGAGTGTGTGAAGATTCCACTGCAGTGATCGTTGGTGGTGGAAACTCCGCTGGGCAGGCTGCCATGTATCTTGCTAACACATCACGCGAAGTTAAGGTTCTTATTCGCGGTGACGACCTAAGCAAGAGCATGTCATCTTATCTTTGTGATCGCGTTCTAAACCACCCTAAGATCCAAGTCATCAAGAACAGTGCGGTGACAGCGATACATGGAGATCGGTGCGTGGAAGCAATCACGTACCAAGATCACCTGACCAACGCATCAACACGGATTAGCTGCAGTGGTCTCTTTTGTTTTATCGGGGCTCAGCCGCATACAGCTTGGCTTCCAAGTGGAGTTCTCTTGGATGACAAAGGTTACATAAGGACCGGATCGGCCATTCCATCCAATCAAGTTGGGAACTATTGGAAACTCGATCGGCATCCTTGCGACCTAGAAACGACCGTTCCCGGGATTCTGGCGGCAGGCGATGTTCGCTCTGGCTCAACCAAACGATGTGGGTTTGCTGTCGGCGACGGATCGATGGCGGTTACGTGTGTGCATCGCTACTTTGCTACGATTCGAAGTTAGATGTCCCCGGCCCCAACCTCGACTACCGACTTGGCCTTCATCGTACCTTTGTCGTTTGGTAGCAAAAATTGGGAATCGTTGGCGATCGAAGGTTAACTGGGGCAGCCAATGGATGCTGTGTACCGATTCAATTGGCAATGAGAGCAAGGCAATCTCGGAGTTTTCGCGTGAGCACCCATGGATGGCGGTGCCTCTTTCAAGCGGTTGACGCGCTTGCTTGGAGTGAGAATACCGGCTCTTTGATCAGGGGTAGTTGCATCGCGCCGTAGCGATCGGCACAGAAGAGAGGAAAGCGATCTCCGTGTCGCTCGCGGTGCGTGGCCAAGGCCACTTCGGGCGAATTGTTTTGCGCCGACAAGTGCCCCAAGCAAGCCCACTGAAGTTGGCTGGTGCTACAAGCATCTAATAGCTCGGCCGCATCCTTGTTCGAAATGTGTCCCCGCTTTCCCGAAATACGATTCTTCAAGTATTGAGGGTAAGGCCCGAAACGCAGCATGTCGTCATCGTAGTTGCTCTCTAGGAGAACCGCATCCAAAGTGCTGATGACTTTTTGAAGACCGCTGAAGACATGGCCTAAGTCGGTAAACAGCCCAAACCGCTGTCCAGACTCGATATCCTCGATCACAAAGCACACGCCTTCGATCGCATCATGAGGTGTTTTCAATGTCTCAATGCGCAGCGACCCGATCTGAAACGGTTTGCCAGACACGAAGTGATTTGGATTTCCGATGTAACCCGTCGATGGCTTCGCCCGAGTCGCGTTCCATGTGCGTAGATTAGCGTAAACAGGTAAGCCGAATTTGCGATGAAACACACCAACTCCACTGATGTGGTCGGAGTGTTCGTGTGATAGCACAAGGGCATTGCAGTCCCGAATGTCGTGTCCGTATTCGGCAAGCCGCGATTGTGCATTGCTGCCGCTGATACCTGCGTCAAAGAGCAAACGCGTTTCGCCGCTTCGAACGAACACGCAATTGCCTGCGCTTCCTGATTGCAGTGTGATGACTTCCATGACGACGTCCGAATCTCCTGAATTATTGCCGTTTTCTTTGACTATTGGCAATGCTATGCGGGGTAAATAATCCAATCGCTCCGGCCAACCTGAGATTCAGTGCTTTGGCTTGGAGCGTGAACCTTTGGTTGTAACGAATCTCCGAAAAAGTACCATCACGGTTTTGGGAGAATAGCCTTTGGAATCCGAAGTTCATGGGATGACAACTACCTATTTCAGGATCGCTCTTTTCACACAGAGACACCAAGACACAGAGTTATGAAAAATCCATTTTGATTTTAACTCTTCTCCGCGTGAACCATTGATTCGGATCTAGAAGATCGCGATCCGCTCAAGACTTTATTACCACGAAGGACACGAAGAACACGAAGATTTAAAGAGAAAGCTCGGATTTGGGCCTTCGTGCTCTCGGTGTTCTTCGTGGTGGACTAATCTTGGCGCGAAGGAGGGCTAACCACAGAGGCACAGAGACACAGAGTTTTGAAAAATCCATTTTGATTTTAACTCTTCTCCGCGTCTCCGCGCCTCCGCGTGAACCATCGATTCGGGTCTAGAAGATCTCGATCCGCTCAAGACTTTATTACCACGAAGGTCACGAAGAACACGAAGATTTAAAGAGAAAGCTCGGATTTGGGCCTCAGTGCTCTCGGTGTTCTTCGTGGTGGACTAATCTTGGCGCGAAGGAGGGCTAACCACAGAGGCTCAGAGACACAGAGTTATGAAAAATCCACTATGATTTTAACTCTTCTCCGCGTCTCCGCGTCTCCGCGTGAACCATCGA
Organism: uncultured Pirellula sp.; assembly: GCA_903920425.1. Taxonomy (GTDB): domain Bacteria; phylum Planctomycetota; class Planctomycetia; order Pirellulales; family Pirellulaceae; genus JBKCUI01. The sequence continues at coordinate 13,152 of CAIXME010000082.1, forward strand.
TTC
>CAIXME010000083.1 GCA_903920425.1 uncultured Pirellula sp.
AGGAATAACAAAGTTCTGCATCAGATCGGGCCCAGCAGCATACACAGAAAATGGTTCTCGCATTTTGACGATAAGATCAGGTTCCCCCAGCTGCCAACCTTCTGCAAAGGACGGCGGTGGAGGAATATCGGATTCGGCACCTCGAGGACAACCTATTTCAACCCAGCGCCGGAGCAATTCCAATTCACGATCCGTAAGCCACCGTTGACCGACAAACCGGTGAGAAGAGTTAGGGCCCGGTATCCAAGGAGGCATCAAGCGACGCTTGGTCACTTCAACAAGCATTTCCGCTTGCGCTTTAGCCTCCTCGAAGTTTGTTAACGAGAACGGAGCGACTTGCCCTGGACGATGGCAATTTTGGCAACGATTCTGAATGAGCGGGGCAATATCGCGTGCATACGTTACTTCGCTGCTTTCGACGTTCGGTCTCTGCCTCGCAAAAGCACATCCCACAGGGTTCGTCCGGCGAACCACAACTGATTGGTTCTTTGCAGCAGACGCGACGGCATCTTCGAGAAAATGCTTTTCCACCTTGGCTCGCCTACGGCCAATGGATTCGTATGCATTATCGATCGCGCCTCGGTAAACAACCATGGACGACGCATCGATCACGAACGCCTCGGGAACATGCGTTGGCTGCAACAACTCGCTGAGCAATTCCGAGCCATCAAACAGGACAGGAAACTTCGCTTCAAACTCACCAAAATGTTGGGATGCGGTCTCTCGCGGCACCGTAGAGCTGGCTAGGACGCCATAAAACAGCACGTTCGAAGGGCACGAATCATGCAATCGATTCAGCTCTTGAATATAGGAGTTTGAAACGGGGCAGGTTGTGGATAGAAAAACAAAAATACGAAGCTTGCCGTGATCATTCTGCGAAAGTCTGTGCGTGGCCCCCGCCAAATCAATCAAGTCAAAGTTAATCTCGATCTTGCGCGACGCTTCTCCCGTCCATTCAGGTATTTGCCCGATCGAAAGCGAACCACCGAACAAAAGGATGAACAAGGTAAAAAGAGGGCGAACCAATCGCACGCAACTCATAAAGACCACCTCAACAGAAATGTCCACCTTTGGAAAACCACGCATATAACGATCGTTATACAACGAGCGATTCGTGCACGCAAGGAACCCAACTATTCATGCCCATGCAATATGCCGGAGCCCTGCAGCCCGTTTGTCCGTAGCTGAATCGAGTTCTTGTGCATACGATGATAGAACGAGCCAGGATCAACGGCTACAATTTCCCTGATCCGCAACGCGGCTCGCTATTTGAGCAAATCATCCACGAGCGAATGGAACGAACATTGAGAGTAGTGCTTCTAGTCGTATTTTCAGCAATGATCTATATCGCTTGCATCAGCAACGCTATCGCCCAGTCTCCAGAGCTGCGTTATCAACTCGGTAGACGCCTGACGCGATTTGAAAGTGAGTGGCAATCGGCGGACCCTGCATCACGCGTTCGCAGCACCCCCAAAATGTTGTCAGCGGTTAGCAGTTTCTTTTCGTTGCGACTCGACGAAGCGATCGTCAAACTGGACGAAGCTTGGTTGGCGGTGCAAAGTGACACCGCCGACGTATCCGCTGAACGCATTTCGGATGCAGGTTGGTTTGTGAGCGTGCGGCCATTGTTGCTCGATAGAGAAGCTCGTTCTGTCAGCCTATCATTGCTTCATCAGCCACTGTCGGCTGCATTGCCCACTTCTAGAACCAGCTTCGATTTGAGCGTGGCAATCCTCGATACGCACGGACAACAAATCTGCGAACGAAGATGGACCTCTGTAGCAAACGCTGACCAATGGAACTGGGAACTGGATACGCTGCCGCAAGGAGACTATCAGGTGAAAGCTTTCCTGCATCGAGAAAGCGAAAAAACCGAAGTGATTGCGAATCGCTTCTCTGTCATTACGGATTTGGAAAAGAAAATTGAAGAGGTACATCGGCAGGCCTCGACTCGTCCTGCAATGGGTGACACCAAGAGCGTCACTGTTCAATTGATTGCAAAAATGATACAGGGCGGTGGAAAAGGCCGAATAGCGGAGTCAGACCTGCCATTCGAAGCGCTGCTCTCTGATCTTGAGTACTTAGCAGTTGAGAACAACACGGTTCGTGAACTCATTGCATCCCGCCCAGAGCGATCCATCTGGCTGCAGCTCGGAAACGGAAAGAGCAAGCAACACATTCGATTGCAGACCGCGGAAAAACCAGCAGGGGCTCCCTTGGTGGTTGCATATCATGGAGCCGGAGGGAGTGAGAACATGTTTTTTGAGTCGTACGGCGCTGGGGCGTTGATTGAGCAGTGCAGAAAGAACGGTTGGTCGGTTGTTTCCCCCCGTCAAAGCTTGACAGGCCTCGGGATGGATTTGGATTTGATGCTGGACGAGCTTCATTCGCATTTGGATTTTGATACTGAGCGTGTGTTTCTGATCGGTCATTCTATGGGTGCGGCACAAGCGATCTCGCAAGTGTCAAAGTATCCGTCCCGCGTTCGTGGAGTTGCAGCCATAGGAGGAGGTGGTCGTCCTACAAAATCCGATGAATTGACAAAGATCCCATTCTTCGTTGCGGCTGGGGAAAAGGACTTTGGATTGCCCCAAGCGAAGCTGCTTTCCAAAACGCTTCAATCCTTCGGAGTTAACGTCGATTTTCGGGAAGTCAAAGATGTCGAACACATGGTGATTGTGCAAGCGACGCTCGATGATGCGATGGCCTTCTTTCAGAAGCTTGATTGATTCCCAGTAAATATGGGGATCCCATGTTGCGATTCTCGCGAAGACTCGGGCTCAGGTACTAGCCTGGCATTCGCTGGAAACGAACGCAAACTGTCGCAATCTAATCGTGCGGCCAGCATGGTTCCTCTTCCTGGAAAACTAGTGATGACTCTTGAATTCTTCACATTCTCAAAGTTTGCCCTTTTCGCGTTTTCACCTCATCCAACCTGCCTTGAAAAGCGAAAAGTTTTTTGGCAGACTTCCTGCACGCTTATCGCACTGTCTTGTAGCCAAGGCATTTGGGTTCTACTCGGAACTGAGGGTAGTGAATGCTTGAGCCGATCCATTAACTTTTCTTGGTTTGCAATTAGGAGCATTAAAAAATGCATTACGCCATTTCCACACGACAACGACAGCGACTAAGAAGGTTAGTTTGCGAGTCGCTCGAATCGCGTCAGCTGATGGCCGCTGACTTGGTTCATCACAATTTCATGATGCCAGAGGACTCGGATATGAGCGGAGACGTGACGCCGCTCGACGCTCTCATGGTCATCAACGGACTCAATACGGGCGCCGTTGGCGGACAAAGCGACGTCGCGGCAGCGTTGGATGTTGATGCAGACGGAACACTCAGCCCGCTGGATGCGTTGACGGTCATCAATTACATCAATCGAAGCATTGGTGAAGATGAGGTTCTGATTAGTCAGGTAAGCATTCAAAATCGCATCGAACGATTGGACGATGCAATGGACGCAGACCTGCTACCTCCCAATGTCGATCTAGCTATGGCAACCCAGATTCGCGAGATCCTTCGCGCTGGCGGCTTTCCCGAGATTGGAGACAGAATGGTCAACGGCGTACTGAGTCGCCAGGTCCAGGGCAGTGGCTTCGCGGAACAGGGAGATGGCAACGGAGAGCTTGAAAGCGAGAATCTCTCACCCAACAACGATGGAACAGGATCGATGGATTTGTCCGACCTGCTGAATTCAGTGGACTTGTCGGGCGTTGATTTTGATTTCTCGAGGCTGAATGATCTCCCAGGCTCAAATGCCGATATCGAGAACCAGGAGCTCGCCACGGAGTCCAATGACGCAGCAACGTTGAATTTTGCTGATCTACTAAACTCGTTAAAATTGGCAGGCATTGATTTTGACTTCTCGCAATTGGATGGACTTTTGGGGGGAGATGACACCGGAGTCGATTTCGATTTCTTGGCAAACAACATTCGTTCGGGAGTCAATGATCCGACAAACGACAATGGCAACGGCTCCTTCATTGACACGGAGACAGCCGCTCCCATCATCAATTTCATCGAGATCGAACTGCGCAAGCAATTGAAAGTCGGAGACGATGCGACCATCGGCGTAGCGGTCTTTAACAATGCGGGCGAAGTGACATCGGGGACTTGGAAATACGTTACCAGCGAAGGGATCTTGGTCTCTGGTAATTGGAGCTACGTCACTGGCAAGCCCGAAACACTCAATCTATTCCGAAGCAATGTCGAAGTAGAAAAGCGGATCTATGTTCAGTATCCAGGCAGTGGGTTCATCTATTACTCATGGCTTCCAAATGAGCCAGTAGGCTACTATTTCAGCCCAATCGGTGATGCACTGGATTTCAAGGCTTACTTTGATTCCGTGCCTGGTTCGGAGGTGAATTCGATCGGAGGATTCACGTCCTACTACGGGGACTTGGGTCTGTTCGACGGCATCGCCGCGATCGAGGAACAAGCGTCTGCACTTTACGCAATCGACCTGGCTAAGCGAGGCAGTTAAGCCTTCCGGCTATTGGGTTTCGCTTGTTGAGATCGAGCCGAAATCAGATCGAAATGAACAGAGACGAATAACAGTTCAAGGGCAGATAATTTCGGATAGGGGATTTGATTCTCATTCCAATCTTCTGCCCTGCTTTGACTAGTTATTGCTGTTCATCGTCCATTTGGGCTCGCAGAAATGCTTTGGCATATGCCCACTGTCTATGGGCAGTACGTATGGAAATGTCCAATGCTGAAGCGCACTCATCCATGGAGAGTCCGGCAAAATATCTGAGTTTGACCAGTTTTGCGATATCCGGATTCGCTTGTTCAAGTGAATTTACGGCAGCATCGACGTGCAAAAGGTTTTCGCTCTCCAGCGGAGCAGAGATGTGGTTCAATTCCATTTCCTCCCGATGCACGAGGCCGCCTCGCTTGATGGAGAGTTTCTTTCTGGCATTGTCTACCAGAATGCGGCGCATAGCCTCTGCAGCTGCACCAAAAAAATGAGCTCGTCCATTCCAACTTTGCTGATCGGCCCCCTGAACTAATCGCATATAGGCTTCATGAACCAGGGCGGTCGCTTGCAAAGTCTGGCCAGGTCGTTCATGCCCCAGTTTTGCGGCCGCCAGCCTTCGCAATTCATCATAAACCAAAGGCAGCAGTCTCTCGCTCGCTTGGCTATCGCCGTTCTGCAAGGCGTCTAAAATTTTTGTGACTTCGACCATTATTGGGCATTTCTGATGAAGGCGTTACGCAAAGCCATGATGAAAATGAGATAGCAAGATATACGAAAATGTTCCCAAAGGGTTGGCAGTGATTTCGCACCAATTACGCACTAAAATAAGAAAGCCCGAATGTGACCGTCAGCAGATTGATTGCTAATGATGGCAGGGCGGATCCCAAAGAATACGACCGATGCGAGATAACTTGATAACCGAAGCCGAGCTGTTTGCAATTGCCTCAGAAATGGAGAGCAGTAGTGCAAGGGAAGCATATCTGAACGAGGCCTGCGGTAGCGACTTGAAGTTGAAAGAGCGGTTACTGCGCTTGCTCAGCTATTCGTCCACAGTAGACAGTTTCTTGGAGACTCCTCCTTTGCTTTCGGACCTGCCCGAAGGACTGAGTATGTCCTTTGAGTCCGTAGGGGATGTCATAGGCCCGTACAAGCTCCTTCAAAAAATCGGTGAAGGGGGTATGGGAACGGTCTTTATGGCCGATCAGAAGGAGCCGGTCAAACGAAGAGTCGCCATCAAAGTCATCAAGCCGGGAATGGACTCGGCCCAAGTTCTATCGCGTTTTGAAGCGGAACGCCAATCGTTGGTCATGATGGACCATCCCAATATCGCGAGAGCCTTGGACGTAGGGACGACAGATCGAGGCAGGCCCTATTTCGTAATGGAGCTCGTCCAGGGCATTCCTATTACTCGATATTGTGACGAGAATCGCATTGATACAGACAAACGGTTGGAACTGTTCATTCCTGTTTGTTCTGCGGTCCAACACGCGCATTTAAAGGGCATCATTCATCGCGATCTCAAACCTTCCAATATTTTGGTTGCCGACTACGACGACAAAGCTGTCCCTAAGGTTATCGATTTTGGTATAGCCAAGGCAGTGGACCAACAGATGTCGCCTAGGACCATGTTCACTCAACTTGGTCAAGTCGTTGGAACAGTGGAATACATGAGTCCCGAGCAATCCAGGGTAAATCAGCTGGATGTCGATACGCGAAGCGACGTCTACTCGCTCGGGGTCGTGCTCTACGAACTCTTAACCGGTAGCACACCAATCCAAAACAATCGCATCCAGCAGTGTGCGTGGGATGAACTGACTCGGATGATTCGTGAGGACGAGCCTCCCGCTCCAAGTGTTCGTATCGGCGCGTCCGAGAACATTGCGAACATCGCCGCCAGCAGGCAGTCCGACCCTACAAAACTAAATCGTCTCGTTCGTGGCGAGCTTGATTGGATCGTCATGAAGGCACTGGAGAAAGACAGGTCTCGACGCTATCAAACCCCGAACGAACTCGCGATGGATGTGCAAAGGTATTTGAACAACGAAGCTGTCGTGGCATGCCCTCCGTCAACGATATACCAATTAAAGAAGCTAGCTAGACGTTATCGTTTTGCAATGCTCTCGGGAGTACTGGTCACGATATCGCTCCTGATGGGCTTGGTGAGCACCCTTTGGCAAGCCCGTCAGGCTCGCGAGGCAACCAAGTCAGCGGTCACACAACGTGATATCGCGAAGGCAGAGAGTTGGAGGGCACAATCCGCAGAGAAAAAAGCGTTGCTGTCTGCGGAACTTTCTAAGCGAGAGGCTGAGATCAGCCAAGCAATTGGCACCTTTGTAAACAAAGATCTTCTTGCGTTTGCAGACCCTGATGTAGAACCAGACCGAAACATCCAGTTGAGAACCCTACTGGATCGCGCTGCTAAGTCCGGTTCTACGTTGCAACGTGCGCCAGCAGTAGAAGCGGCCTTGCGCCACACTCTTGCAACAGCATACCTCAATCTCGGCGAGTACCACGATGCAAGCGAGCATGCAGATCGAGCCCTGGAGTTACGACTCTCCGCGTTCGGCGACTCCCATCCCGACACGTTGGATTCCCAATTGCTCGTGGCGGAGATACAGCTTAAACAATCTCTATTTCGCGAATCGAGCAAGTCCTTTCAAGAAGCCGTCGACCGATGCCGCTCGGGGTTAGGGGACGAGCACTCATTGACCCTGCGAGGATTGCGAGGACTCGGGGTTGCTTGGTTTAAACAAGGACGACTGGATACCGCTCAGGACCATCTTGCAAACCTATACACAACACAATGCAAGGTTCTGGGAGCTGAGCACCGCGATTCTTTGGAAACACGGCGAGAGCTTGCTGAACTGCTTTTTGCAAAAGGGCATTATCGAGAATCGCTGGCTGAGTTTTCTCATTTGCTCGAAGGCGTTCGAAACACGCTTGGCGAGACACATCCGCTAACTCTCAAAACGAGCGCTGGGTTGGCCACCGTATTGGTCACGCTGGGTGAACTAGAAAAGGCCAGCTCGATTCGCAAAAAGATATTTGCAAGTCAGTCAAAGATTCTTGGTGCGGAACATCCTGAAACTCTATTGTCGGCGTCCTTGATTGCCGCCATCTCCTCAAAGAGTGGTCGTTTGTTAGACGCGGAGCAGCAGCTTCGGCAACTCTGGAAAACGGCCGAAGCAAAACTCGGCGAGAAACATCTTGTAACGATCGAGTTGGGGTCGAGGCTTGCAGACGTATTGTGCGAGACGGGTCAGATAGCGGAATCAAAGCAACTCTACGATCAAGCCTACGCCGCGATGTCCGACTTGGCAGACCGTGACAACCCGATGTCACTGCACCTTCAATTTCGCCGTACGGGCTTATCCTTGTTTGCAGGAAACTACGACGAGGCTCTTTCGCAATACCGCGAGGTTCTCGAAGCACAGCGATCCGTCCTGAGCCCACAGCATGCCGACCCATTACACACCCAGTCCGCCATGATCGGCATCTTGATGGTTCAAGGTAAGTACGACGAATGCCACTCGCTTTTGGATGAGCTGATTCCGAACGCCGAACGAAGTGTTGGTGCCAGCCATCCTATTGCAATCGATGCAAAGTCAAAGCGGTACACGATCCAAAGTCTTCACTCCAAGTCCAGCGAAATCAATGAATCGTTCCGCCAACTTTTGGCTTTCTGCGAGCAAGAACACGGAAAAAAGTCTCCAGTCACAATGGAGCTTTCGATTGCTCTCGCGGAATCCTTGGAGAGAAGGGGCTCCGCGAATGATGCCCTGCAGCATTATATTGAACAACGATCCATCGCCGAAGAAATGTTGGGGAAGGAGCATGCGACGACCTTGCGTATTCAAGATAGCATGGCTAACGCATTGCAATCGTTAGCTCGATATTCAGAAGCGAGGAAGATCTACGCCGATGTACTGCCAATCCGCAGCAGGACTTTAGGCGATTCGCATCCGCTAACGCTTCGCAGCATCAATAATTTAGGAAGCTGCCTCGTAAACTTAAACGAATTGACAGAAGGAGAAAAGTTGATTCGTCGGGCCTACAGTACCAGCAAAGAGCACTTCGGTCCCGGCTTTCCGGCAACCCAACAGTATGGTCAGAATCTCGCATCAACTCTCGGCCTAATGAAAAAGGGGAGGGAATCGATTGAGCTATACAAAGACATCATGGGTACTCAGCTGCGTTCACTCGGCGAATACCATCCGACCCTATTGTTCACCCAAATGGGACTCGCGGGCGCGTACGCACACCAAGGTCGTATGGTCGAAGCTGAGAAACTGTATCGAAGCGTATTGAAAAACCAGAGACAGACGCTGGGCGAATCGCATCCAAGCTCCCTCCGATGCCTAGAGAATTTATCGGTGGTCGTAGGGCAGCAGCACCGCTACGCAGAGGCGGTCGAGCTTGGTCGAGAATACCTGACTATTGCCAAAGCTGGAAATCCAAACACGCCAACGACAAGAAAAATACTGCATGCAATCATCGAGTATCAATTCCTCCAGGGCAAAACGACCGAGGCAATCCCCTACTTGCAAGAGTCTCGACAGCTTTTCGATGCCCAAGGGGGCAGTTTGGATTGGTTGATAAACGACCTTCAATTCTTGGCATTTGATCTCCACCACCATGGTGAATTTGCAGATGCGATTTCCCACCTAAAACTCTATGCGGATTACTGTCAGAAAAAACACAGTGAAAGGCATCCCAAAACCTTACTGGCCCAGGCCATGCTGGCATCGTGGCTGACGGCAAATGGAAAATCCGAATCTGCTAAAAGCATCACTGATTCGCTGGCCAAATGCCTGGAATCGACTGATGTTGATTCCCTAGGAAGCAAAGATCAAGGACGCATCGCCCGTGCAACGATTCTCGGCGACCTTGAAAGCCTCGCTCTCGTTGCGAACGACCTCTCACAACAAAAGAGTTGGCTTCGAGCAGCCTTACTGTACGGTCAATGCGAATCCATGAGCAACTCGTCTGATCGTGACTCCCATCGGGCGATGACGTATCGCCAACAAGCGATCGAGGCATTGAATCAAGCGAATCTCTCTGGGATGGTTGCAAGCGAGCGAGAACTTCTCTCGCTAACGATGGCCCCAGAATTGTCCGGGATAAGGATGTTGCCTGAGTTCCTCGATATCATGGCAAAGATGAAAACAAAGCTCCGTGTGAATCATCTATCGCGGCTAGCATGGAGTCATGCGATGGCGGGCGATCATACCATTGCCAGTAGGACAACCGAAGAACTATTGGCCATGCCAATGAAAAAGGAGCAGAAGAATGAGGCTTGCTATAACTCTGCATGCGTTTACTCACTCTGCTTTGGTTTGCTCCATCCTGGCGAAAAAAAGCACGAGGATGTTGAACAAGGTATCGACGCGGAGGAATGCTTGAAGCGAGCGATCGATAATCTAACGCGATGCTTTGAAGATGGCTATTTTGAAAATCCTGGTCGGATCGAGCAGATGACCAGCGACAACGATCTAGATCCGATCCGTGGGACAGAAGAATTCCAAGCGATACTCCGCAAAATAAAGGTGGACTAACAACGCTGCAATTTGGATTCGAAACTAAATTCGCGCTTCGATTACTCCGAATCAAACTTAGGTCCCGTGATTGCCGACCAATCTCGACGTTGCTCTGGCGTCATAAGCTTGAGGATGACTTCGACAATATCTCGCTTTGTTTTTTTATCCAATATCGCGTCCGGGCGAAAAGTTGCCGAATTGAATGGCGTGTCCGTATTTGCCAGGTTCGTCCATTCAGATTCTGATTGCTGTATCGATTGCCCCTTGGCAATGATGTGACTCATGATGGCAGATTGGATCGCCATCATTTGCGATTCGGTTAGCCTTAAATCTCCCGAAATAATGGATTCGAGAATCGCAGATGGCCCGCTGAGTTGCGTTGCAATCTGCTTGAGACGAATGCGTTGTTCCGGGGTCAAGATATGATTGATCTGTAGCTTTCGAGATTGGGCCTCCTCTACTTTGTATTCCGAGTCTCGCGAAGGGGAAGCTAAAGTCTCGATGTCAGACAGTTGATTCAATTGAACAGTGCTTAAATGCAAATCAGCGAGAACTGCTGGGTCATTCAGGAATACCAGATGCCGATCATCGCGCAGGAGCAAAATATCATCATGAATTTTGGAAACCTTGTTCCGTGTCAATGTCAACTCAGCTCGAACACGTGCCTCCAAATCGGGATCATCAATCAACGCTTGATAGTAGACCAAGGCAGATGACAGCAAACGCAGCCTCAACGTTTCTTCCATCGGTGTTTTGGCGAACTCATTTTCTGCCAAGCTAATCATTTCATCGGCAGCGGCCTGCGCTGTTGCTAAGCGACGTTCTGCCTGTTGTAGCGATTGTTGTGTTAACATTTTCTGTCTGGCTATCACGGCCGTGGTCACCGCTAGCGATATCATCGCGGCGGCCATGCAAAACAACATCGATAGCACAACCGTAGGATGGCGCCTCATCCATTTGCGAGCCTTATCAATGGTATTGGGCCGACGCGCCTCAATGGGCATTTCGTTTACGTAGCGACGCAGATCGTCTGCAAAATGCTTTGCCGACTCATAGCGATCGCTTGGAGAATGCCGAAGCGCTTTGAGCGTGATGGTCTCGAGTTCCTCCGGAATCGTCCGATCCACACTTCGAAGAGGTTTGGGGTCGTCATGCAAAACCTGATTCAAGATCGATTGGCGATCGTTACCGACGAAAACCGGCTGGCCAGTAAGCAGTTCATAGAGAGTGGCGCCGAGCGAATAAACATCGCTGCGATGATCCACCACC
>CAIXME010000084.1 GCA_903920425.1 uncultured Pirellula sp.
GCTACAACTGCGAGATTGCAATCTCTCGGTTCATACGGAACTTCCCGCCAGCCTGTCTTCTGCTTTCGATTCTGGCTCCAACAACACGACCGTGCTCCCCGCATTCCTATTGATCGACTCGTCCATTCAAGATATCGCTTCGGACGCAACAAGCGTATCTGGTAGCGGACTAACGAGACACTCGGCTCGCGTGAACGCTCAACGTTTATCCGTTCGCGGACAGTGCGATTGGATTCGCTACGTCGGCCCAGTTCGTGCAGAGGTTCAAGTCGATAATGGTTGGGTTGCGATCAGCGGATCGATGTTCGACATCAACGGAGTGAGAACGGCCATCCGATCCAGTGTTCCGATTCGGATCGACCTGCGCAACGTTTCTTCCTACACGCAGCGAGCCTGGATGCGATGCAATCTCTCTACTTTGCAACCTAATCCTGTCCCGTTTGTGCGCACGGCTCGAGAATGCGTATTCGCGGGATGCAAATCTCTAATCGAATGGAATGCATCGGATTGCCAGGACTGGAAGATCTGGGAACAAACGGATCGAGGACGCGAGCTGACCAAATGGATAGATCTCAGAGGCACGGACAATGTCTACGACTCTTCTAGCATCAACAATCTACTCTTAGCCAAGCTGAACACCGGGAAATCCGAGCAGGTGGAGCTATCTTCCGACGCAGATTTGGTAACAGAAGAAAGAGGCTTGGAAACCTTAGCCACGTGGAAGAAACGGCCTATTGTCGAATCGGCACGCCTGCATGACGCTAACTTCTCCATTTTGGAATGGAATCCAGGATCCTATCAGCCAGGGTTTCAACCGGACAAATAGACGGTGAACGTACTCTCTCGCAGTTTAGCAACGTAGATCGCCAAACCTCGACCTGGCAGCAGTTTCTCTGACGATTGCTCCAGTATGGCATGCCTTCGTCCAAGTTACGGGACGGGAACGAGCCTCGGTTTCAGAACAAATTCGCTCAAACGAAAACTTCTTGGTATCTTAGACGCCATAGCTTTTTCTGTTTCTCAATAATCCCGCAGAAAAACGTGAAGGGTCAACCTCAAGACAATTTGCCTGACTTTGCATTCGCAACAGGCCCCACCGCAACCGTTTTTTTTACGAGGCAATTTAATGAAATCGTTCGCCATCTACTCTTCCCTGGTTCTTGCTCTGGGTATTCCAGGTCGCCAGTTATACGCTCAGGAAGACTCAACTCCCAGCAAAGCAACCATCAACGTAGTAGAGTTCAATGACCTGCTAAAAGATTCCAAATGGGATGAAGCGGCTGCAATGATCGACGCCGCGTTAAAAGAAAATCCAAACGCTCCTAAAACCTTGTCGCTCAGCCTGCAGCTTGCAAATCGAACCATGCGAGCGCAACCCGAAGCCGCCGCCAAACGATTCGCAGGTCTGATCGACCAGTGGACAGCTTCTCCAGACATGTCTGTTGAGACAGCGAGAGAATTGCAAGTCGCAACCAACATGTACGCCATGATGTTGATGCAACAATCCAAAGGTGAGGAAGCGGTTGGAGTGGTGAAAAAGGCTCTAACAGCCGTCGCGGCCGCAGGGGACGCAGTAAAGTCGCCCCGCCGCGATCTTGAGTCGCTGCTAGCCCGACAATTGATGAATGCGGAAAAGTCCGAAGAAGCGCTTGCCGTGATGCGAGCATCCATCGAAGAGCTCAAGTCTGGCGTAGAGCAAGGGAACGAGAACATTCAAGACTTGGTTCGAGCTACCGTCAACTTTGGAAACATGTTTGACGATGTCAACGAAGCGGAAGTGAACGAACGAAACAAATACGTCGAAGACATTCTCATCAAACGTCTCGATTCCGATTCCAAAACGATTGCGGACCTCGCAGCATTGGTATCCTTGCGATCATCGCAACTGTCCCAATTGTCCTACACCAATCCAGAGAAGGGTCTCGAACTCGCTAACGAATTGCAGTCAAGGATTGAGAATTTCCCAGCTCCTTCTGAGGCTAACGAAGTCAAACAAATCGAAGGCTTTAGTCGCAACCTAAAGTCGCTAGTGAGCCGCATCGAGTCGGCAATGGCCCGAGAGCGACTAGTCGGTACCGCCGCACCTGAATACGACGCTGAGTCTTTTGTCGGCATGGAAGAAACCTCGCTTGCCGCCCTCAAGGGTAAAGTCGTGCTACTTGATTTCTGGGCAGTGTGGTGCGGTCCTTGCATCGCCACGTTCCCCCATCTTCGCGAATGGCATGAAAACTATTCCAAGGATGGATTTGTCATCCTGGGAATGACGTCAGACCAAGGATACGTTTGGGATGCTGCTGCTGAACGAGCTGTCCGTGGCACCGACGTCACCCACGAACAAGAGCTTGAGATGCTCGCTTCGTTTCGCAGTTTCCACAAGCTGCAACACGGCTTTGTATTGACCCCCAAAGGTGGCGAATACAACAAAAAGCTTGCCGTATCCGGTATTCCTCAAGCCGTACTGTTGGACCAACAAGGGGTCATTCGAATGATCCGAGTTGGATCGGGTCCAAAGAACGCGCATGATCTCGAAGAGATGATTCAAAAGCTCCTAGCAGAAGGCCAAAAGCCAACCGCAGCAACCGGGTCGAGCAAATCCATTCAGGGTTCAGCGACTACGTATTCTTCTCAATAACAAAAGTGACCGGACCGTCGTTAAGCAGAGATACTTTCATGTCTGCTTGAAAGACGCCTTGCTGGACCGGCACACCATGTGAACGAATGCACTCGCTAAAGTACTCGTAAAGGTCTTTAGCGAGCGCAGGTGGCCCAGCTTTATCGAAACTAGGTCGCCTACCGCGCTCGCAGTCGCCATAGAGCGTAAACTGGCTGACCACCAAGATCGCCCCACCCACGTCGACCACACTCAGATTCATTTTCCCTTGATCATCGGAAAATGCTCTCAGCTTCACGCAGCGGTCTGCCAAGTATTCGGCAACCTCGCGTGTATCCTCTTTTCCGATCCCTAGCAAAACGAGCCAACCATGCTCGATCTGCCCGACTATCTTCTCGTCGACCTCAACCTTGCACGATGTGACACGCTGGAGAACTATTCGCAATTGAGGTGCCTATTAATCCGCTTGCCCGCGACTGTACGCCTCTGCAAGATTCTCTGATAACCCGACCGTCCACCGACGTCCCTTCGTATCAAGCTCAATATAATTTAAGCCGATCTCCACCACTTGCCCCTCAATGCCACCTAGCTTGAGTTGATCACCCTTTTTCAAATGGTGTGTTTTGCTTTCTGTCTTGGAAAGAATCCAAGCTTCAGGTCCACTACGTCCTGCAATCAACGCGGTTACCTTTGCCTGGGAGGCAACGTCGAATTTGACTGGATCTGGTGCAGGTGGGGGTGGTTCCTTGACCTTGATGGTTAACAGTTGCAGTGTGGACCTAGCCGGGATACCGCTATCGGTTGCCTTGACATTAACTTTGTATTCACCAACCTCTTTGGAACTCCATGTAATTTTGCCGGAGTCTTTATCTACCATGAGCCCTTCAGGAACCTCACCGACGAGTTCGTACGTTAGCTTGTGGGTTGTGTCGAGGTCCTTGGCGTCGATGCTATGTTCGACACGCACGCCGACTCTCGCGTCCACCACCTTGTTCGGTTCCAAGACCGGAGGGTTATTCGCTGGTGAAAACAAATTGCGTTCTAAGATCGCCGCTTTGTACTCAGCGAGTGATTTTTGAATGCGGGCAGATTTCTCAGTTGGAGCAGGTTGCTTATCCTTTGCAATCCCGAGCGCGAGCACTTCGCAATCCAACGAAATAGTCAGCTTATCTGTATCTTTTGAATTGGTGATGGGTCGCACATCGAACCGGGTGATACGATGCAAATAGTCCTTTGAATAAAAGCTGTAGAGCAACTGAGTTGCATTCTCGATGGTTCCCACACCGGTCAGCTGAAACTTGAATAATTGGTAGGTATCTTTGTCCTTGGTTTCGCCAAGAAAACGAGGACTTGACTCTAACAATTTGGCTTCATCGGCTAGCTCAATGAGCCATTCCAAGTAATCGGCACGCGCCTTCTCCTCGGATTTCGACAGGGATTTTGCTGCGACGATGTTTAGCTTTTGGCTTGCGACCAAGCCTGCGGTCATTTGCAGATCCTGGTCCTTCTTCTTGGTCAACAAACCGTCGATGGTTTGCTTTTTTTGTTCGAAACCGCTCTGGATACTCGATACCACAGCCTGACCAACGAACAAGGAAACCACAGCGGCAACTCCGCCAGCCAACAATTTTTCTCTCTGACTCATTGCCATGATTTAAGCTCCTGTTCCTTTGGTCGCGGCCTTGGAAGAGGGACTCTCTTCGCTAACGGGTTTGGGTGGTTCACCGACCGTTGAAGGGTCTTCGGCGGGTTTCTGCTCAGCCGCAGGCTTGGTCTCGGGGGATGATGGTTCTTGTGGTGCCGCTTGGGATTGATTCATTGGCTCCTTGGAGGGCTCGGCATTCGCCGGAACTTTTTCCTCGTTCTTCTCTATCTTTTCCGCTGGCTGTTCAGATGGCTTGTCCGAGTTTGCAGGTACCGTAGGTTGCTTTTGCGTCTTGGTCGATTTCCGAGGATCGACGACGGTGATCGGTGCAAGCTTGATCGTGATATCCGACGCGAACGGAAACGCACCCGTCTTGTCTGGGCTTTTGTTTAGACCAGTGCTGCGCACTTGATGCTTTGCATCGCGAAATGCGTCTTGAAACTCAGGTACATCTTCTTGTTTTCCGGTCACAAACTTGGTGGAAATCGAAGCAGCATTGGTACGAGGATCGGTGGTAAACGTGGTTACCCCAAAGATCGCTCGATCCGCGTTGGCTGCATGTTGTGACATGTACTCCAATTCATCAAGCCACTGATGATCCCCCTCGAGGAAATCCTCCACTTTGTTCCAATCCGTAATCTTCTTTGTCGAGATTTTGAGCGTTTCAGAGTTGCGGGCAATAGCGGCGTTCAGCCTTTCAATTTCTTTGTCCAGCTCAGCATGTGCCATGCTCTGCCAAACATATCCACCCACCAGCAGCGTGGCCGCGGCAGCGCCTGCAATAGCGTATTTTACGAAGGGCCGCTTTACCTCTTCACGTTTTCGAGGATTTGAAAAATCAATCAAACGGTCCGCGACCTGACTGGAAACGAGCGCTCCCACCGTCGAGGCAAATCGACCCGAATTAAGGCCGGCTGATTCTCGAATCGCTTTCGAAGCATCGAGCAACTCGAACGCGTCAACACTTTCTACATTGACATCCAAAGCAGTAGAAAGCATCTGACACAATGATTCATGCTGGCTCGTTGGTCCCCAAATTCGTACTTGATCGATACTCAAGTTTTCGCGTTGGGACGCTGCAGCGATCATCGTACGCTTGATCTCGCTCACCAAATTCCCTTGATTGACGACGAGATCGATTGGCTGGGAAAATCGTACGTTGCGCATAAAGACAACATGGCCTTGATCCAATACCGCCATGTCGGCTTCATCGCGAAACAGCTCGAGCAAAAGTACGGGAGCAGCAGACAACGCGGGTCGTTTGGCCACCGCAAGCGTGGCAGATGTCATTGGACGCAGCACAACTCGTGTCATCGTTAGCCCGAGAGACTCAGCCATTTTGGAGAGTCGATCAAGCACCGAGGGGTTGATGGTCGCTACCATGCAATCCGTGGCGTTAGCGTTGGATGATGGTAATGTGACGTAGTCAATCGGCCACGAATCCCCCACGTTGGCAAATTGCCTTTGCGCGGCAAAACGAACCATTTCAGGTAGCTCATTGCGATCCGTGGATGGCAATGTCATCGCCCGCAACTCGATACTGCTTCTGCCAAGACAAAATACAGCGTTGCCTGAACGAATACCGATTTGGCGAAGCAACAACTGGAGAGCACCGAGAGTCTTTTGACTGGAGAGCAAGTCTTCTTTCTCGTTTAGCTCCAATGGCGCACTGACGACATGTTCTAACACGACTCCGGTAAGTCCAACCGAACCAACGGCAATCCGGACTTCTTTTGGGTCGCACTCTATGGAAATTAAACGTGACATGGAAACCTATTGGGAGGCAGGATGATTCGTGTTGCTAAATCTAGGAAAGTAAGTCGTTGGATTGAAAATTATTGGCTAACCACTGCACCGATGGCTCGTTGCCCCAGGGTCGATTGGCTAAATCCACGTCCGAGGTGGTCCATCTTGCGATAGAGTGCTACGACGGGGATATCCCCAGACGCATCGATCACGGCTTCCGTCCTTGCAAATCCCGCTGTTTGCTCGTAGTAACCGACACTTTGCACCCTCATCACATCGCCGCCGCCTGTCAGCAGAGGAGCGATCGCTTGCATCTGCTGCAAGGTGATGATCCCTTCAACCATAGGCCAAGTTTCAAACTTGCGATTCTGGTTGTCCGCCGCGGTGGAACGAGCTTCGATCAAACTGTCCAAAATGGTCGAGTCCATACCAGGCAACCCCGCAAGAATCTCGCGAGGAGCCTCATTTATATTAATTCGACCGGGCAAGACTGTCGCATCCACGGCGGTCAGTTTGTCCATGATCGACGGTAAATATATGGCCATCGCAATAGGCGACTGCTCCAGCGGGGATGTGAAGGTAACTTGCTCGCCATCGACCGTGGCAGTGAATTCCGCCCCGATCAAATCCAGCACTTGCTTCACGCGTCCGCTTGCACCTTGTGTCGTGTCTATGTTGAGCGGAGCGAAATAGTCAGCTTTCCATTGCCGTTTTTGGGCCGCAGCGTTACCGCCTGCACCCCCACCGGCCATCCCGCCACCGGCCATCCCGCCACCACCGGCACCTCCAGCTCCGCCACCAAAACCTCCACCCCCGCCAGGTCCGCCACCTTGCCCGCGGCCGTTACCGTTTTGGCCACGCCCACCTTGTCCTGGGCCCCCCTGCCCCGGTCCGCCCTGTCCTGGGCCTCCTCGACCGCCTGCACCGGGCCCACCCTGGCCGGGCCCGCCCTGCCCAGGGCCTTGACCACCACGCCCCCCAGCACCTGGTCCGCCACCTTGACCTCCACGTCCTCCTTGTCCACCCTGAGGGCCTTGCGCGCCTCGGCCTCCTCCTTGACCACCAAAGCCGGGTTGACCAGGAGTTGTTTGACCACCGAAACCATTCGCACCCGGCGCTCCGCCCCCTCGCTGCTGTAAAAATGAAACCATCAGGAACGGATTCGCTTCCATTGCATTCAACGCAAAATTGACGCGGCCGCCTCTGCCACCC
>CAIXME010000085.1 GCA_903920425.1 uncultured Pirellula sp.
GACGAAGCAACATATTCGATCGCAAATCGATATACGTCAAGTCGCTCGTGGTCAAAGATTAGCTCTGTCATCTGCGTCCTTTCGAGTACGAGTAGGAGTACCGTTTCACTGAGTACGAGTACGAGGCAATCCGATCCGATGTACGAACGCTGGCGTTGACCGAGCCCCCGCCAACATGGCTACCATTTCGAAAAGGACCCTCGGGGGCTTCGGGCGAGTAGTTTGGAGTCTCTGCAGTTTAGGACGATCGTGCATGTTCTCTGTTTGCAGCTTAGTCTCCCGGCGGTGCCCCAATATCTCGGCCATTTTCAATTGAACTTCCGCCCCCTCTCAGAACCGGAGGTGCCCAGTTAAAGCATCCGGCTCCCAGCTATCACCCGTCTACGCAATCTTACCAATACCTGCATTCCTAAGCGATACGCGGCTATCAAATCCTTGAGCTTGTCCGGGCTAGCCAAGGGCTTGCCGGTTAACCAACCGTAGGAGGTTTCCCATGTCCAATCTGTCTTGCCCGTCTGGCTACGGTGACGCAAATAGCGGAACAAGGGGGGGGTAGCTAGCCCCTGCGTTTCATCCTCACTTCCTTTCTGACCAACAAGTGCGACACCGTGCCTCAACCGGGCACTTCGGCTGGAAAGCCAACCTTATAGCCAAGCTGCAACACTCGATACCAAGCCTCTGGCTAAGATCTACTAAGCTGGGATTCGCTCACACTTGTCTTCAACACATTTCCAGTACGCAAGTCCTATGGTTTGTTCGTGTTTGCATTTGATTCTGGAGGATTGGAATTTGCATCTGTTTCAGAAGTTGTTTCGTCTGTTTGAGTTGATGCTCGTGTTGGTGAGCCATCTGGGCGAACCTTACACACTGGGCAACAAATGCTACTTTCGGACCATCTCCTCGAACACACGGGACACTTCCAGCTTGCCATTTGTTTCTTGGGCGTATAGTAAATAGCCTCCTCCTCAAACAGGTGCTTGCATTCCGTGCACTGAATTCCGTAAGGCTCGCTTGATATTGGTAACAACGGCACAAAGAAGATGTGAAAGTATGTCGTTTGACGTAGTGGAACATAGGTCATTGGAAGCGAGCATGACGTACAGTAAAACTGCCCTGGGGATCCCGCTCGTTTATTCCTCGTCCTAAATCCCCAAATGAAGAACATCGCAATTTCCTCCGCACGCAGGACCGTGGTCACCCGGCACGCGCGGTTGACTCTCCATTTGAAAACTCCCGATTCTCGTGCTCGGGTGCAAACCTTTGTTTGCCATCTTTTGTGATTATGGTTTTACAAATTTGATGCTGAATGAATGTGAACGACCAGAGAGAAATACTGTGCCTTTGGCAGTCAGACCGCCATCGGCAATCGTGACGATCACATCATCGATGTCATTATGTTCGATCAAGTAAATAGCCGCCTCGTTCTCGTCTAAATCATCGGTCGAGATCTTTGCGGTTGCCTTGCCCCCAACCTTGCCAATCTTTGCTGGATAATCATGAAGATAGAAATGTGGCGGGTACAACGTCCACGACCACGGACAGTCTTCATTTTCCGTTATTTTTTCGTATTGTGTTTTGTCGCCATAGATGTCAGCGTCGATCTTCGCGGAGCCATCCTTAGCGACTCGGAGTTTGACACGCGACTTCTTGTGGTCGATCTTGAAATCAGTGCCATCAATTTTGAACATTGCATATTCTCGAATGGCGAGCGACCAGACTAACTGGGTTGCCGCGAGTGAACTTCCATTTCAAAAACCATTCATCCGCAACTCGGGTTCAGCGTTTCGTTCGCCATCTGCAATGGTCAACTCAGGAAATGTCCAAGGGAAAGAATCGCGGACCCGAACCAAACCTTGCATGCTGCGAGATAACCGCACCAAGCTAAGAAATGGACAAAACGCGACACTCTTCTCTTGATAAACATAAATGGAGAC
>CAIXME010000086.1 GCA_903920425.1 uncultured Pirellula sp.
AGCCAAGGCCATTCATCAAGCGTTCGAAGCCCAACGACGCATGAAGGTATGGAACCCAAAGCGAGCATTTGTTCTCGGGGCTGGACAAATTGGTTTGCTCTCCACGCTCATTCTTCGTCTGAAGGGCATCGAAGTGTTCACCTTGGCCAGAGCGGCAGGTCCTCACCTCAAGAGTTCGATTGTCGAAGGAATGGAAGCAACGTACGTCCCGACTTCGCAGGTTTCTTTGAGCGACCTGGCCAAGAAGGTGGGCAAAGCCGACTTGATCATCGATGCTACCGGCTCCTCTTCCATCGCTTTCAACGCCATGGAAGCGTTGGGACACAACGGAGTGCTTGTTTGGACAAGTATCACCGGCGGCAAGGAGATAACCAGCGTTCCGTCGGACAAGATCAACATCGAGTGGGTGCTTGGCAATAAACTGCTCGTGGGCAGTGTTAATGCAAACCGCGAACACTTCGAATCGGGCATCCGGGATTTAGCTCTCGGAGAAGTCATGTTCCCGAACGTGCTTGCGAAGATATTGACCAGTCCGGTCAATGGACTTGATGGCTACAAAGAAATGATGCGACTGCTTGTCGAAGACAATTCGGCCCTCAAGGTTTATGTCAATGTAGCTGATGAGTAAACCGAGGTCGGGTTAGACTCTCCTCGGATTGCCTCATGAAGCGTTCTCTTCCATCATAAAGGTATGGTTCATGCCATCGGTTCACGACTATGAAAAGCTCGGTAGTTTCTACCTCGGTAAGAAGTATGACCTAGGAGGTCGGAAACTCCTGGACGAGATCGTGAACTATGATTCCAAAGACTTGGTGACCCATGCGCTTTGCGTGGGGATGACAGGTAGCGGAAAGACGGGGCTTTGCCTTAGTTTGTTGGAGGAGGCAGCCATCGATGGCGTGCCTGCAATCTGCATCGATCCCAAGGGCGATCTCGGGAATTTGCTGCTGGCATTTCCCGATCTGGCGCCTAGTGATTTTCAAGAATGGATCGAGCCTTCGGAGGCTACACGACAAGGTAAGTCGATCGAGGAGATTGCCAAGGAGACCGCGGATCGCTGGAAAAAAGGACTGAGCGATTGGCACCAAGACGCAGAGCGAATCAAGAAATACCGCGATTCGGTGGATCTGACCATCTACACGCCCGGCAGTAGCATTGGCGTTCCGATGACCGTGCTCAAGAGCTTTGACGCGCCTCCGCCTGCCGTTCGAGAAGATGCCGAAACGATGCGAGAAAAGATCTCGGCCGCTTCGTCCGGGTTGCTGACCCTGCTGGGGATCGATGCAGATCCTTTGACCAGCCGCGAACATATTCTGCTCTCCAATATATTTGATCAATCGTGGCGACAAGGAAATGACCTGAGCCTCGAGGAGTTGATCCGGCAAATCCAGTCGCCGCCGATCAAGAAGATCGGTGTGCTCGATTTGGATTCCTTCTTTCCGGCAACAGATCGAGCCAAACTGGCGATGAGTCTGAATAACTTGCTTGCGTCTCCAGCATTTGCTGGCTGGCTCGAAGGGCAGACGCTTGATGTCAAAAGTTTGCTCTACACCTCCGAGGGCAAACCAAGGCTATCCATCATCTCTATCGCGCATCTGAATGATTCGGAACGCATGTTCTTTGTCACGATTCTGCTCGGGGAGCTTTTGTCTTGGATGCGATCGCAACCAGGAACAGGTTCGCTGAGAGCGTTGTTCTACATGGACGAAGTCTACGGGTATTTCCCACCGTCGGCCAAGCCACCCTCCAAGCCCCCCATGCTCACTCTGCTCAAACAAGCCCGCGCGTTTGGGCTCGGGATTGTCTTGGCAACACAGAATCCCGTTGACTTGGACTACAAGGGACTCTCCAACATGGGGACTTGGTTCCTCGGTCGACTGCAAACGCAACGCGACAAAGATCGCGTTCTCGATGGACTCGAGGGAGCTTCGCTACAGCAGGGGAGTGCCTTTGACCGAGCATCCATGGAACGATCGCTGTCCGCGCTGGGGAATCGAGTCTTCTTGATGAACAACGTCCACGATGATGGCCCGACCATCTTTCAAACCAGGTGGGCGCTATCGTTCCTGCGCGGTCCACTATCCCGAGATCAAATCTCCAGGTTGATGGCGGAAAAGAAGAAACTCGCAACCACCAAGCTTGGCGAAAGCAAAGTGGCTCGATCCTCCGGTGAATCTGTGGAATCGAACAAGCGACCAATCGTTCCTGCCGACGTGATCGAAAAATTCTTGATCGCAACCAAATTTGCTAGCGGCAAGAATCGTGTTGTCTACAGACCAGCTGTCCTGGCGCAATCAAGCATTCACTTTGTCAAATCCACCGCTGCGATTGACTATTGGGAAGACGTCCAGTTGATGGTCCACGTGCAAGAGGAAATCCCCGACCCCATATGGGAAAAGTCGGAGCGTGTCGAACCCGATGTGTTGCAGTTGAGCAAT